>CAYQQA010000020.1:0-10306 GCA_964419805.1 Candidatus Woesearchaeota archaeon | reverse complement strand
ACCCCTATTTCTAATAAACTCAGATAACCAAGAAACAAATCGTCGTCGGTAAAATTCGAGTTCAAAAGTGTGACCCCTCGAATTAGACACTTTGGTAGTACGCCCACGCCGAAGGCTCTATACTTTTGGCAGGAGATAGAGAGCTTTTGTTATATTTATTATGATCTATTTTATCGAGGCTGTTTTGGTATTTAAAGACCTCTATTGTGGGGAGTAGAGTTAGGAGAATTCATTTTATTAGTTCTTTTTACTTTTCTCGTATCTTTCATGAAAAGGATTTATCTTAACCCTGCGTTTTAAAAACCAATCGTGAGGAATTTCAAATTTATAATGGGAACCCATTTTATCAACTATTTCTAAAATTTGTTCATCAGTTTTCTTGTTTAAGATGGCAAAAACAGCTGTTGGTCCACAAAAAGATGCAATAAGAGGATATTTTTTCCAAGAACCAGAAGAATCAAAATAAGGATTAACTTTCTTATCATCCAACATTGAATAAAGGGTTCTTCCTTTGTTATTGACAATATGTCCGTTCCAAGGGAAATATTTTCCAGAAAGTCTGCATTTTGTCTCAAAGTTAGAAGCAAAATAACCTTCTTTCAAAACCTTACCAGACGAATACACCCCTGCACCCATTCCACTAGTATAAAATACTGCAGGTATTATCCCAACAATACTCAAGTCAGAGATAAAATTTTCAATACCCATATCAAGAGACATTGTAATTTTTCCATGTATATCATATGATCTATTAAGGAGATTTTCTTTGCTTATCGGTCTAACTCTCCCTCCCTCATCAGCAAATCCAATAACTGGTAAAATTAAATTCTTATTTGTCATTTTCTTTGCCCCCTTCATTTTCAATAGGAGTATAAACTCTTGTTTGATTAACTTTTATTTTTTCTGGCTTTCTCCAAGCAAGATATTCGGGGTATGACAAATACAAATTTTTCCCATCACCAAAAGAAGGATGTTCCTCATCCATATAAAGCACTTTTTTTAAAACTCCTTGCCGAATGGTTTCTTCATGTCCATTAACCCTATAAACACAATTTCCTTTTTCATCTGCACTATCAAAAACCTCTTGACGATCGTGAATTACTAACAGAGCTTCTGGGTTCCCTGTTTTTTTTGAAAATACGTAAGGAATTCGCTTCACTAAAACATATTTAGTTCTCTCTTCTAAATTCTTATTTGTCATTTTCTTTTCTTCTTCTTAAAATTATAAGCAAAATCTCCTAATTCTTTCATAGCAGGATAAATATTAGTGAATTGTGAGAAATTAGATTCTTTAGGTAAATAGGTTAAAGTTGAAATTCCTCCTTCAAAATGTAAACTACCTATAATTCCTTTGCCTCCAAGATAATTCTGTGAAGTAGGCTTAAGGATTTCTGGAATAGTAGAAAAACTGCCAATTCCTCCAGCCCAAGCATTTGCAATATAAAGACCAGGATACTTATTAAGTAATTCATTAATTTTCTTATTTCTTGATTCATGCTCATTTTCATGGAAAAAAATCATTCCGTTTGCAGTAGGAATCGGAGCAAAAACAACAAATTGTTTTTTAGATATTTCAGGGATATCCTCCTTAGCAAATTCCTTCAACCCACTTGGATCAAAATCAAATCGTTCAGGATAGTGTTTATAGGATTCTATACTTTCAGATAATTGAGAATTGTAAATATATAATAATTCCAATGAATCATACAAATGTCTTTCATCAAGAAGTTCAACTTGGTTTCTTCGATACCTGTCTTGTGCTAATCTCCAATTTTTTACATTTAAAACACCCTTTTCTAACTCACTTCCGTTGGCAAGTCTAGAAATAATTGCACAATAAACAGATGCATTGTAAGGAGTATTATGTTGACCTTCATTAAAAGTAATATCTCTAGGGTTTGGTTTATAACTTAATCCTTCAACTTCAAATCTTCTAAAAGGTAAACCTTCCCAATCACGCATAACTCCTACTAGGTTGTGAGGAAGCCAACTAGGAAATTCAGATTCTCTTAAAACATATCCTGCCCTTGTAGAATCTTTTTTTACTCTCTCAACAAGAGATTCAAACAGTTTAGTTTTATCTGTCATTTTACTTTGTATGAATCTTTTAATTTATCCATCCTGTAAGTATTTTTTTTAGGCAAGGAATCCCGTTCAAAAATTTTGGGAGTCCAAGGACCAATTACCCCCATTTCATAAACATCTGCAAAACCATCGTTGTTTATATCTCTATAAAGATGAAATTCTCCCCCATCGTAAACCACAAAAACATTTGAATTATTATCTTTAAAATAGTAATTGGTCCATTCCGGTTTTTCTATAAAAAGTTTTTTTTCTATTGTTTTTTGAGTTTTGGCACCTGTAGCCTCCTTATTGGGAGTAAATGTGGAAATTAAAAATACTATACTGCTCCCAATTAGCCAAGCAATAAGATATCCTATCTTACTATCTCCATAGTTTCTATCATGTCTGTTTAAAAAATTGAAAGGGATCATTTTTTTATTGTTTTATCCAATTATTTACTTAATAGTAGTTATATAGTTGCAGTATATTAAATTTCTTATTAGTTTTTTTATCATATACAAATCTTTATATAGGTTAAGTTGCATAATATTAATAATATGGAGAAAATAGACAAAATCGACTACAAAATACTTGCAGCACTTGATCTCAACACTAGAGCATCATTCAGTCAGCTTGGAAAAACAGCAAGAGTAAGTAAAGAAGTTGCTCAATACAGATTTAATCAACTTTTAAAAAAGAAAATAATAATAGAATTTTTTACATTTATTAATCCTTCAAAAATAGGTTATTATCCACATAAGATTCTTATCAAATATAAAAGCGTTAATGAAAATATTCAACAAGATATGATTAAATTCCTCACAAATCATCAAATAGTTGCTTGGGCAGGAAATGCTGAGGGCTACTGGGATTTACATATAACAACAATGTCTAAATCTAGAAAAGATTTTTATGATTTTTATATGGCTTTCTTCAATAAATACGGAAAACATTTCAAAGAAAAAGAAATATTAATTCCTGTAAAAAATCCTTTCTTTAATGACAAGTACCTTTCAAATGGAAAGTTGCTTTATGAAAAGTTATTAGATTCAACACTTGAAGAAGAAAAATTTGATAAAAAAGATCTACAAATAATTAAAGAGCTTTCTAAAAATTCTAGGGCAATGTATACAGATATTGGTGAAAAAGTTGACCTAAGCTATTGGGCAGTTGCTCAAAGGATAAAAAGCCTCCTCAAAAGAAACATCATCTTACAGTTCAAACCGCGTATAGATTTTACTAAATTAGGACTTACATATTACCATTTATATGTAGAGTTATCTAAGGAAAATACCAAAAAAAAACTTAATAAATTTTATAAAAATCATAAAAATTGTGTTATGACTATGGAACATCTGGGCAAATATTCTATGCATATTGAATTAGTTTCAAAAAAAGAAGAAATTAATAATATAATGATGGAATTCAGAGAGCAGTTTGGAAAAGATGTTGTGGGTTATGAGTTAATACAGATCGTGAAAGATCATACGCTAAACATAATAAAAAACTAATCCTTTTAATTTGGACAAAATTACTTCTGCTTGGTTGGAGCATTAATACAAAATGTTTTGAATCTCATTTGGAAGATGAAATTGTGAATTTTGTGTGATTTGGGTTATTTTATTTGCGAGAAAGTTAAATGGTTTTTTCAAACCAAGATGATTTAATTCTTTTACCGACTCTTCTTTTATTTTAATCTCCCATCCTTGATAAAGTTTTTTTACCAATCTAATAAATTCTTTTTTTGATAAATTGGCTTCTTTTTTAATAGAGATTTTTTGACCATCCATAAAAAACCTTTTTATATCCACAAAGCAGGTAAAATAATTAGTTCCTTTTTTGTTTGTGTGTTTAATCATTTGGTTTAAGGTAGATCGTATTCTTTTTTTAGAAAGAAAACTAAAAACATCTCTTGCTAAGATTATATCAAAGTTGTCTTTAAAAACATAATTTTTCAAATTTTTTTGAATTATCTTAATGTTATTCTGATAAGGTTTATTTTTTATTCTCTCTTTAAGATATTTGGAAGTAATAAAATCAATTGCAGTAACTTTTATTCCTTTTTTTGCACATTCTATTGAGTAATTTCCAGAGCCATAACCTAAATCTAAAACTTTTGAATTTTTTGGAAATCTTTTTAGAAGTTCTTTGAATTCTTTTGTGACAGGAGAAAAAAGTTTTTCTTTAGAATTAATTTTATTTTTGAATGCATTTGTGTAAAATTTTTTTATTTCTGATTGTTCTATAATCATTTTATTTTGAATCTTTTGGAACTAATGCTGTGCCAATGAATTTAAAGCAATCACTGTACTCAACGATAACCTCTGTACGTTCAGGCATTCCATAAAATTTTTTATTGTTCCCTTTCTCTAACTGGCATCCAATAAACGAATAATCAAAAAGATTTTTTCCTGTACTCTCGCAATACTCTCCAGCAGAAATTGTTAAAACTTTTTCAAGAGGGAGAGAATATCTGGAGTCATAATAAGAGTTGTTATTTTTTTCTATTTCCTCGCAACTACTTAACCCAAAAATTACTGTACCCATTATCAAGACTTGTTTAAGGTTTTTCATTTTATTTTTCTCCTTGATTTAAAATTTTATATTCGTGTATCTCTCTAAATTTTGAAGCTTTTCTATAAATTGTGGGTTCTGGTGAATGTTCAGTTAAAAGAAATTTCCTTCCATATTTTATCCTTAACATTTGACCAATCTTGAAAGGTTTTTGTTCCTCTTTTTTTGTAACCCAATAAAACAAATTCATTTTTTTGCCATTTTTCCTCTGAAGAGTGTAAATTACATGGCAATGCATAGGAATTTCTCCTTCAAAATTCTTTGAGGACCCATCAATTTCTAAAATTTTCCCTTCTACTTCTCCAATTGTTAATTTATTCCAAATGTTTTTCATTTTATTTATTCTCCCCCAATAAGTGCTTCAATGTTCTTTCCATGTTCCACATATTCTTTAATTAATACTCTAAACGCATTAAGCCAAGTGTCATTTATAACAACCCCAGAATCTTTTGCAAATTCGCTTCTTATTTTCTGAACAGCTTTATCTAAATTTTTTTCATAATTCTTAATATACACTCTAACGGGATCAGTAAACTCCCCATATTCCCCATATAAGAAGTCTCTTTCTTTAATGCATCCAAAAAAATTTCGTTGCTGAGAAATTTTCTTAATCTCGCAGCATAAGGTCGGATAAGGAGAATTCATACTGCTACTATAACCAAGACTATACACTCCTACAACAGCAAATATATTGTCCACTATTCTTCTAGTTCTTCTTTTCTCGTGCGACTTTAATCTTTTATTTTTCATTTTATTTTTTCTCCTTGATTTAATTTTAAAAAAATCCACTTCTCCCTCCCTCATAATAATGTTTTGCAATGGCAATAAACCAAGGCAAGATGAATGTTGAAATAGAAGGGATGATTAAGGTCCCTTCTAAGGGAAGATCTCCACAAAGATACCCTACCCCTGCGACAGCACCAGAAATATAATAGGGGGCCAGAGCTATAGCTATTGATTTTTGTAATCTTTTATCTTGTTTTAATTTTGTTAAAAATGTCTTACAATCATTTTCTTCTAAATTTCCAAAATTTTTCTCTATGTTTTTCATTTTTCTCCATAAATTTTAACTACTAAAAAATAGTCTGTAGTACCTCTTAAAATTTCACCCTTCTATGAAAGGTTTTACTTAGAAATTAACTTTGGAAGTATTTTTGCTTCCGCTTTCCTTAGATTTTCTCTGAAAGTTGGTTTTGAGATTTTTGTTATTTTTGCGAGTTTGTTTAAATCTGTTTTTCTCGGAAAATCATAATAACCATTTTGAAAAGCAAGTCGTATTGCTTCTTCTTGTTTACTTGGAAGTTTTGGCAGGAGTTTTGAAACATAAATGTCTTCCATTTTCTTTTCTTCAAATCTCAGAATTTCAAAATGGGTTGTTGTTTTGTTTTTTTCTAAAGTTTTAATAAAATCTTGGAGCGGTTTTCTACTCCAAAAGGCTATTTCTATTATTTCAAAACCGTCTTCGCTTAGATAAGCAGGGCTTGGGTGCATAAACATTTGGTCATATCCACGAGAATATAATTCAATTTCTTTTTTGTGTTTTGCAGTTGTGATAATAACATTGTCGTGAGTTTCAATATTTACAACTTTTGAGTGATTTTTCATATACCTAATGTATTTTTTTACTTTTGATTCTTCTCCAAGGATGTGTTGAAGTGCAGTTGTGTATGTGTAATTCCCTTTTTCATAAAATCCCAGAAAATAAAAGTGAACCGAAAGTCCAAGTTCCTTCAATTTTGTCAAGTAAATACAGTCACTATGTTTATATTTAAATTTTAGATACCACATAACCTTACATGGAAGGTAGCTTATATAAAACTTTTCTAAGAATCCTTTATCAAATAGTTATGTTCTCCTTTGGGTTTTATCCCGTAGCTCTGCTGCGCTTGGGTTCTTGATTTAAGTTTGAATATAAAAAAGACAAATTGAGTTACATTGATTGCATTGGATATTTTCTTGCGAAAATACTTGGTTTGAAATTTTTAACTGGGGGTAATAAATTCAAAAATAAGGAAAATGTAGAGTTTGTGGGGTGGGGAGTTAAGCAAATTAATTTATCTGGCTTAAACTTATGCCTTCTTTAGTTTATCATCATTTCTAATTAAATTAAGTGCATCTTTCTCTATTGTTTCCAATTTGAGTTCAAGGGATTTAAATTCCTCACTCATCAGGATTCTTTCAACATCCAGAGCAACACTGTAAGATTCCTCAATAATCTTCCAAAGTTCTCCCAATTTTTCATCCTCCTCAACCATTTCGTGAAGAAGAGAATAAGAGTTCCATACCATTCTCCCGTCTTGAAGAAGACTACCGTTAGCCATATTATTTTCAGGAGTGTAAAGGTCCTCTATTATCATCTCCTGCAAACGAGAGGATGAACGAGGTTTAAAATAAATATGGGCAAAGTCTTTAAAAGTAATGTCGGGGGATACTCTAAGTTCTAAAAAGAGATTCTTATCTCCATAGTTGAGGAATCTGTATTCTAATCCTGAATCTTTCTTTTTTTCTTCTACCTCTACCCCCAAGTTTTTTACTGAATTTTTCACTATTTCAATTATTTTTTGGTGAAATTTATATCTTATCATCTTGTTTTTCCTCCAGATTTATTTTATGAAATCCCGATGAAGTCGGAATTATGAAAATTTAATCTCTATCTATATAAGGGGTTGCTTGGAGTTCTTTCTTCATTGCATATAATTGATCCAATAAATGAGACCCCCCAAACTGATCAGAAAAGCGAGATTGCCCTTTCAGCAACTGTTCTATTTCGAAATTAACGGCCCCCTCAAAATATTCTCTTGTAGTTCCCCTATTAGAGGGCAAAGAGTATCTAGCAAATTCGGTAATTTTATCATAGTCTTGACTATCTATGGCATCCTGAGTCTCAAGCCTGTTTGTAATTAGATATGTGTTTGTGTTTTCTATGAAATCTTCGAAACCTTTAACTAACCAAGTATCTACTAGGTTGTGTCTTATCCTTTCTAAAATCTCTATCTTTCTTTTTCCAGCTTCTATCTTCTTACCCAAATTATCTACTTGTTTCATTTTTTTATCTGCCATTCTTTTCATCTTATTTTCTCCTTGTTTATTTATTTTATAGTATCGCGCAAAGCGCGAATTGAATTAGAGTAACTCTAATCTATATGTTTACTTACTTTATCATAGTAACATATGTATATTAATATTTTGAGATAAAACTTGTTCAAAACGCAATATTTATAAATAAATATTGCTAAATATCAATAATATGGATCCCATAAAACTAAGTCTAAAAGACAGGAAACTTCTTTATGAACTGGACAGAAACTCAAGGCAGAGCAATTCAGAAATAGGCAAAAAAATAAGAATGAATAAAAATACTGTTAATTATAAGATAAAAAAGTTTGAGCAGGAAGAAATTATTCTTGGATATTATGTAGTAATTGATAATTCAAAGTTAGGATACTTTTCTTTTCGATGCTACGCCAAGTTTTTCAACACAAATGCAGAGCAGGAAAAAGAAATTTTGGATTGGCTTGTCAAAGAAAAAAGGGTTAGCGTTGTTGTAAGAATAGAAACAGTTTATGATTTTGGATTTATAATTTGGGTAAAGGACAGTTATGAATTTGAAGAGTTTTGGCAGGAGTTTAAGCACAAGTTTAGAGAATATTTTTGGAATGAGAAGGTTGATGTTTTTACAAGTGTTTATAATTTTCGAAGAAAGTATTTAATAGATTCTAAAGAGCAGACAGAGTATGATTTTATAGGGACAAACAAAAAAGTTGACCACGATAAACTAGATTTAGAAATCCTAAAAATACTAAGCAAAAACGCAAGAATACCATTAATAGAAATTGCAGAACAACTAAAAACTCCAGAAAGAACAATTGCTTTTAGAATAAAACGTCTTGAAAAAAACAAAATAATCCAAAGCTACAGAGTAAACTTGAGTTATGAAAAACTAGGAGTTGAGTACTTTAAAATCAATATTCATTTAAATAAAATTCCAAAACAAGAAGAACTTTTAGGGTTTGCAAATATACATCCGAATATAATCTATTACGATATAACAAATAATGATTATGATTATGAATTGGATGTTGAAATTCAAAATAGAAAAAAACTTCTTGAGCTGTTAGAAGAACTTAAAAAACAATTTAAAGTTAGGGATATTGAAATTCTCTCATTCAAAGAATATCATAAATTGGAGTTAATACCTGAAAAATGAACCTTCAATTCCCAATTCCAAAACCTCCAAAGATATCAAAATCTTTATAAACTAAGGTTTACTATAGTAAACTATTATGGACTGGAGTAAAGTAAAGTTTACTAGATTGCAAGATAGGATAATGGATTTTTTATTTAAAAATCCGACAACTTCTTTTATGGGCAAGGAAATAGCAGATAAGCTTAAAGTTTCTAAAACAGCTGTTTCTAAGGCTATTGACAATCTTGTTAAAAGTAGGCTTGTTGTCGTAGAAAAAAGAGTAATACTGTCTATAAAATTGAATAGAGAGAATAAAGAACTGTTTGAGCTAAAGAGGATTTATAATCTTAGAAATATTTATTCCAACAAACTTGTGGAGAAGCTATCGGCTGATTTTCCAGGCTCTTCTCTTGTTTTGTTTGGAAGCTATTCATTTGGAGATGATACTGAAGAGTCAGATATTGATTTGGCTATAATAGGGTATGGTCCAAAAAAACTTGAATTATCAAAATTTGAGAATAATTTCCAAAGGAAAATTCAATTGCATTTTTTCAACGATTTTAAAAAAATAGACAAAAATCTCAAGGAAAGCATCATTAATGGAATTGTGCTAAAGGGAGCGATACAGCTATGAAACAATGAGAAAATTTGATGAGTATCTTAAAAAAGGAGCAGTTAAAATTCGTAAAAAGAATGTTGCAAGAATTAGAAGTCTGTTAGAGGAAGCAAATAAAAGGTTGAGATTTTTTAATAAAGTGCCTATTTCAGATGATAGTGCTAATTATATAATAGAAAATTTATATGATGTTATAAGAGAGCTAATTGAAGCAAAAATGCTTTTAGAAGGGTATAAAAGTTATTCTCATGGGGCAACGGTTTCTTATCTTGAAAAACTAGGGTTTTCTTTAGCCGAAGTTGAATTTATGGGAGGAAAAGGTGAAGAGACTAGCTATAATGAGGTTTGTTCTGGGAATACTGGTTATGCAGAGGTTGTTCATTTAAAATTTGATTCAAAGAAAATCTCTTATGAAAAATTATTAAAGATATTTTTTACTTCCCATGATCCTACGCAATTTCATAAACAAGGGCCAGATATTGGGTCTCAATATAGGAGTGTTATTTTTTATTATAATTTGAATCAAAGGAAATTGGCAGAAAAAATAAAAGCAGAGTATCAAAATAAAATTAAGAAGGAAATTGTTACAGAAGTGGTTGAAGCTCCAAAATTTGTTAGGGCAGAAGAATATCATCAAAAATATTTTGAGAAGCATCCCTTAGTTTGTAAGGTTATGAATATTTTTGGTGGGTGAATTTAAATTTTTAAAATTTTTTTACCTTGAATAGAATCTAGGTCTGCTAATGTTTTCTTTCTCTGCTTCAAGTTCTCTTATCCTAGCTTTCAATCCTTCAATCATAATCTTAAGATCTTTTAATTCGCGCGTAGCGTGAGAATTCCACCAGTCTTTGACTGGTGGTTGCAGA
>CAYQQA010000019.1:0-10413 GCA_964419805.1 Candidatus Woesearchaeota archaeon | reverse complement strand
AAATCAAGACTCACATCACGGAAACTCCACACTTTAGTGTGGAGAGGATGTTATATTAAAAAGAAGTTTTTAAGAATTATTGTTTTAATATATCAAATGCAGCCTTTTTCGCAGAAGAAAGTCTTTCACTAATTTTAGCTACTTCTTCTTTAGCAGCACTATCAATAGAATCTAATAGAGCTCTTCCTAAATTTTTTTGCGTGGCTTCGCCACAAATCCAATCCACCCTACCGCCACTGTAGGAGAAGTCCAAGCCACCCCAGTCAGCACTCCAGCCGCCACCAGAGTCACGGCCCAACCCCCGAGCGCCTGAGTTTCCTATAAATTTGAAATATTTTTTAAGATATTCTCTTGCCTCTTCTCCAGCCATAATTTCTTCAGAATCTTTACCAAAACCTATTTTGGCTCCTGTCTTTACAATCTTTAATGCTTTAAATGGGACAAGAATCGGAGTTTCCCATCCTCTTTTACTTGCTTCTTTTACTAATTTGTCTGCAACTCCTTGATTGGGATTATTTTTATCATAAACAGCCATCCCATATTGTCTCCAAACACCATTAGACAATAATCCTGCTTCATCAAGCTTTCTTGCCTGAGTAATCGTTGGTAGCCAAAAACCATCTTCACTTAATGCTTCATTAATTAAAATTCCATAACCAGTATTTATCCCGTTTATCTCGCCAGTTTTTTCATTAAATTCAAAGTAAGCACCAAACATTGGTGAATTCTTAAAATCTCTTTGTGCTCTTCCTTTAACTTCTGCATGAACTTCTCTTGCATAATCTCCTTTAAGAGGCTTTCTAAGAACATACTTTTCAATAACTGGCTCTAAAACACCGACTTCATAATTTACTTCAACTTTTTTTTCTGACATTTTATTGTTTTAATGATTTATTGAATTGAGAAACTTCTCTACCTTGTTTTTCTTGCAATTCTTTAATTTGATTTGAGTATTTTCTTTCAACTAATGCTTCATGAGCTTTGACTAAATCAGCGCGCGTGGCTTCGCCACAAATCCAATCCACCCTACCGCCACTGTCGGAGTAGTCCAAGAAAATCCAGCCAGCAACCCAGCTGCCACTAGTGAGACGGCCCAACCCACGAGCGCCTGAGTTTCCTTTATAATTAAGTAAATCTATTACTTCTTGTGCTTCTTTTCCATGAATTATTCCTTGAGGTTTTTCTACAAATCTTAAATCAACTCCATATTTTGATTTTGAATTGATATCATAATCTAACGCTCTGAATTGGCTAACTACTGGAAGATCAAATCCCCGTTGTTTTGCTTGCCCAGAAAGTTCCTTTGCAATCTCTGTATTAAAATCTTCATCATTATAAACAACTAAATCGTAATCCCCACAAACACCATTTTCTAATTTTCCTTGCTTTTCCAAAAACCTTGCTTCAGTAAGCCCAGGAAGCCACAACCCTTTTGATCTTAATGCTTTTTTATCATATCTTAAAGCATGAAATGTACTTGATCCTTTAATACCAACATTGTCATCAAATTCCCAACATTGAGAAAATGCTCTTACCCCCCTATCTTCTGGACCATCTGGACCAGAAACGCTCTCCTCATAAGTTTGTTTTTGAAAATCAATAGAGGGTTTTGCAGCAAAAACATAATTATCTCCTCCAATAGGTGTTACTACAACAATATCTCGTGCATCTGTTAAGATACTCTCGCTATAATCTTGTTTTGCCATGTGTTTCCCACAAGTTTAGTATTTATAAATCTTACCATAGTGTAATTACTAAGTAATTACTGGAAAATCGGACAATCCATCAATCCCATCTCGACAATATTTATAAAGTTCGGAGATCCACACACAGAGTGTATTTTAATTAAAATCGGGAGGATTAAAATAACAAAAATTGATCCCTATAACCATAGGGAGCGTTACCTTAAATGGAAACAAACAGCACAACACTCAGGACTCCCAGAACTTTCAACCTATAATTCCAATTTACTCTTGCAATATGTCGAAGATATGGAAAACGGCCTTAATGTGGCCAACTGCAATGTCAAAGATCCGAGAAGCTATATTCGCCTAAATTCCATAAGAGATAAAACAAGATTCTTTTCTATGAAGTTCAAAGAAATTTATGATCTTGATAAAATTACAGACATAACTGAAGATCAACTAATAAAATTCTTTACAAATATGCGAAAGGGCAATATTGTCAGCCAAGATGGGAAAAGATACGCGTCAACGGCTTATTTCGTTAAAATCTTTAAAGCCTTCTGGCATTGGTGGATTAAAGTTAATAAGAAAAAAGGCGTAGAAATCCCTGATATCACCAATGATCTTGATACCTCTCAAGATAAACCAAAATGGGTTTATCTTGATGAAACACAAGTTAGAAAGTTGGCAGACAATGCAAAGTATGACTACAAAGTTTTGATTATGTTTTTATTTGATACTGGAATTAGAGCTCCTACAGAGCTAATTAATATCAAAGTTTCAGATTTATTTAATGATTGCAAAGAGTTGCAAATTAGAGATGAAGTTTCTAAAACTTTTGGAAGAAAAATTAAGTTAATGGTTTGCCATAAACTTTTGAAAAATTATGTTTTAGGAAAAGAGCTGAAAAAAGAAGATTATCTTTTTCCAATTAATCCAAAAGTTGTTAACAGATATCTGAAAAGACTGGCAAGTAAAGTTCTTGGAGAGATTCAAAGTGAAGCTGATGCAAAGCTTTCAGATTTAACCATGTATGATTTCAGACATATAAGCACATGCTACTGGCTTCCAAGATATAAGAGCAAATCTGCACTTAAATTTAGATTTGGATGGAAGAAATCTGATAAGATGATTACTTCTAATTTAGATGAAATAGGCATCCCAAAATCATCTGGAGCAATAAGAATAGTATTTAATCATAAACTTAAACAAATTGGGGTATGGTTTATTTTTAATAAAAAAGTATCTTTAAAACTAGCTGAAGAAAATTTTATTTTTAACAAAGGGGATAGGATTTTGTTAATGATCTCTTACAAAGCCAAAATTTCGGAATTCAAAAAAATTCTTGGCGAAACAAGCTTTAATGTGAAAAATATCTTCATTTCAAAAGAAAAAGATTATGCATTGGTTCTTTGCAAACTAAAACCATTCAATATTTCCTCAAAATAAATCTCCCTGTCTTCGGCCTAAACTCCCCTAAACAATCCTCCCTGCCTTCTCAAACTCAATCTCCCCATTAATCAAATCCCTCAAAACATTTTTCAAATTCTTAATCTTAACTCGAATCTGCTTCGTCGTGTCCCTATCTCTGATTGTCACATCTTTCTGTTCAGGCGATTTATCATCAACAGTTATACAATAAGGAGTCCCAATTTCATCATTCCGCGCATACCTTCGCCCAATGCTCCCCAACCGGTCATAACTAACATTGAACTCTTTTTTCAACTCATCAAAAATCCCCTGAGAAATTTTCTCATACTCTTCTTTTTTTATTATAGGAAAAATAGAAGCTTTCACAGGAGCAATCCTTGAATCAAGTTTCAAAACTATATCTCCTTTTTTATTCTGAAAAAAACTCTCAAACAAAAAAACCAAAAAAGCTCTTTCAACTCCCAACGACGGCTCTGCAACAACGTTCGGCAAAATTTTCTTCTTCAATTCTTCATCAAAAACAAAAAGATTCTCTCCTGAAAATTCAGAATGCTTTTTCAAATCATAATCTCCTCTATCTGCAATTCCCTCAATCTCCTGCCATCCAAAAGGAAACTCATATTCAATATCCCAGCAATCACTTGAATAATGTGCAAGCTCTTTTTTTCCATGTTGCCTCAATCTAAAATTCCCAAGATTGCAACCCAAAGACTTAAACCAAAACAATTCCTGCGCAAGCCAGTAAGCGTGCCAATCAATCTTTATAATTTTTTTCTTCAACGCCTCGCCGACCCCCATAAAATTTTCCTCACCGTCAGCTGAAATAATTTTCACTTCAACATCAGGAATTTCATAAGAACATTTCTGCCCTTCTTTAATAAAATATTCTATTTCCATTTGCTCAAACTCTCGGCTTCTGAATAAAAAATCTCTCGGTGCAATCTCATTCCTAAAACTTTTTCCTTTCTGCGCAATTCCAAAAGGAAGCTTCGCCCGCGCGTTCTCGTAAACAAGTTTAAAATTCGCAAAAATAAGCTGAGCGGTCTCCGGCCTCAAATAAGCTGCCGAACCCTTCTGAACGTTCGGTCCAACATTCGTGACAAACATCGGATTAAAAACACCTTCAACAACAAAATCTTTTTTACCCTCGTATCTTGACTTCTCGTGCGCGTCAATTTTGAAAACCATTTTCTTTTTTTTATCTCTGACAATATAATCAATAAATTTGTCAACGTGCCCCGAAGCTTCCCAAACCTTGGGGTTTGTAATAATCGCGCCGTCAATCCCAAAAACATCCTCCCTCTGCCTCACATGAAAATTCCACCATTCTTTTTTTATGTTCTCTTTCAGTTCAACTCCAAAAAGTCCAAAATCCCAAAAACCAGAAAGCCCACCATAAATTTCGCCCGAACCGTAAACAAATCCCCGCCTCTTGCAAAAAACCGCGAGCTCATCAATCGAAACATCTTTTTTTACTAAACCGTCTTTCATGCTATTTAATATTTCTTCCGCCTTTTTAACTGCTTCGTCCTTGCTCTTTCCCAAATAACCCAAACTCTTACTCACCACTTTCTTCCCATCCCTAACACTTTTCCGAAGATAATAATAATCATGCCCACAAACTTTCTGCTTCACAATATAAGCCATATTTTACTAACTACATTTAACTATTTAAACCTTTGTAGTTATAAATTTCCAAAGATATAATATACATATATGATAAGTAATTTTAATATTTATACATACTTTTATAAACTTTAATACATTTTTAATAAGTATGGGTAGGACTAAACTAGCAAAAACAAGTTTAGCAAAGCTCAAGTTCCAAATCCAAGAATCTGAAAGAAGAAAAAAGCACTTCCAAGACTATCTAAAGAAGCACCAACTTTAATAATCATCTCACCAACAATAGGAACATACTTTGTAGCAAGCAACTTATCTCTAAACTACACCCAAACACAAGCAGATAATTTATGGTATAACCTAGATGGAGAAGCAAACATCTCAATAACAGAACCAACACAATTCAATACCACTTCTGGAACTCACACACTATACTTGTATGCGAACAACAGCAACACAACAATAATTGAAAGCGTAACATTCCACATAAACCTAAACAGAATAAAAATAAAGGACAAATATTACGACACTGAAAATGATACTTATGAAGACAATGGAGTGATGATTGTAACAGAAAAAAAAGGTCAAACAACAAATTTTCAAATACACACTATCGAACAACTCCAAAACCTCCAAGACATAATTCTTCATCAACCATCTTTCGGAAAAATAAAATTCAATCAAAAAATAAAATTTAACAAACGACTCAAATTCCAGCGACAACACAGTAGATTTAAATTCATACACAGAAATTTCATCCAACCAAATCGAAATTGACACAACTTATCTGCCAAACTTCAATAAACCAGCAACCCTAACACTTTACAATTTAACATTCACAAACCCTAAAATTTTAAAAAATGGTGCAGTCTGCCCCTCAAATGTTTGCTCCCTAATCAGTTATTCAAACAGAATTTTATCTTTCAATGTAACAGGTTTTTCAACTTATTCTTCAGAAGAAACTCCTTCCTCTAAAGGAACCGACCAAGTAACAGGAGGAGGTAGATCAACAACTTCTAAAAACTTCACACTTATTCCTGACAAAGTGTCTGTAAATTTAAAGCAAGGCGAAACAAAAACAGCAGAAATAAAAATAAAAAACACGGGAGACAAAAAACTAAGTATCTCAATCATTTCTGAAAATGTAGGCAATTTAATAAATATAGGGGAACCTTTCTTTGAAATTAATAAAGAAGAGGAAAAAATAATTTTTATAGGGGTGAGGTCTGAAAGTGAAAACCCAGGCCAATATCTAAAAAAACTCATCATCAGCTCAGCAACCCTTGAAAAAGAAATCACTCTGTCAATAGAAATTGAAACCCCTGAAACACTATTTGATTTAATCCTAGAATTAGAAAAAAACCAATTCTCTCCTAGAGAAGAAATATCGGCCAAAACACAGATCTACAATTTAAGTGAAAAAAATGAAGTTGAAATAAAGTACGAAATTAAAAATTCAAATGACATAATTTTAACAAGTTCAACTGAAAAATTAAAAATAAAAGAAACGGAGTTTGTTAAAAAAATAAATCTTCCTTCAAACACCCCTCCAGGCGACTACATTTTATATGCAAAAATTTCTTATGAAGGAAAAACAGCAAGCGCAAGCCAGTGGCTCACAATAACTGGAAAAACAAAACAGACATCAAACATAAAAACAAAAATAATAATTTTAATAATTATTTTAGGATTAATAATTGGACTGATATTATTTAAAAAAAAATAAACTAAAAACACCTACTTTTTCTTAGATTTCTTCTTCGCAATTTTTTCATTCTTCCTAGCCTGTTTCAAAATTCTTTTTTTAATTCTCCGTCTATGTTTAAGCTCTTTTGAATTAACTTTTGAATAATGTTTAATTTTGTGGATCCTTATTTTTCTCAAAACAAAAAATGCAAAAACCAAAAACAATACCACAAGCAAAGCGCTGATTAAATTCCCATTCCCAGAAAGCTTGTCAAAAATACTGAAACCACTAATTCCCGCCCCTAAAAATATATTTTCTTCAATAAATCCTGAATAAGTATCTGAATTTATGTTTATCAAAAACCTCAACTCTCCTGAAAGTCCTTCATCAATAGAAATTGCAAGCTGAAAACTTTCTTCAGACCCTCCAGGCATAAACTGCGTTTCGTTCAATTCAGAAACTTTCTTACCATCAGAATCAAAAAGCAAAAACTCCATTTCAACATTTTGATCATTTCCTGAAATTTCTTTAAGGGAATAATCAACCAAAACATTTTCAGACCCACTCCTTTCTGCATTGAGCAAATTAAACTCAATCGTCCTAGGCTGAATTTCAACATTAAAACTTTTTGTAGTGTTTATTTCTTCACAAAACAATCCAACACTCAAAACATAAACTCCCTCCCCAATAATCTCAGGAATGTTAACATCAAAAACAAAATTATATTCCTCCCCAGCTGACAAATCCTTAGATTCCGTGTAAGAAATCCAACCGTTGAAATCTCCGAAACTCTCAAAAACACAATCATTAAGAAAACTTGTTCCAGAATTCTTTACCCTCCAACTTAACACCCTCTTAATCCCCATCGAATCTACAACTACATCAGATATGTTTCCGGCCTCCAACCTACTAATTAAGAACGCGCTAAATCCTCCACCTTCACTAGAAGAACCCCCTCCTGAACTGCTACTTGAAGAACTACCAGAAGTTGAAGTATCAACAGCAAAAGAGATGTTAGAGGAATTTATATTTCCTGCAGAATCGTTTGCATAAAAATTAAGAACAAAATCTGCATCAACAGTTACATCAAAAGTCTCAGAACCAGAACTACAATTAGCACTAGTATTAACAATCTCTAAATTAACTCCCCGATAAACATTATATAAACAAACATCAGGGTTCTCCTCTACCAAATTAAACAAAATTGGAACACCTATCCTAGATTTCTTTATTCCTGCCGGCTCAACCAAACTAACAACAGGACTAATTGTATCGACCCAGAAAGTTTTATTCCCATTAAATGCCTTATTACCCTGACTATCATTACACCTCACATTCCATCTATAATCGCCTTCACTCAAATTCAAAACAAAATTATTCTCGACCCCATTCACAGGAGAAAACTCAATCAAACTTAAATTCCAACTTCCATTAAAATTTCCCCAAAGTTCACACGCTTCCAAATCAACATCGTCTGGAATATATACGAATTCTACATTTTCAGAATAATTCAGATAAACTTCAACAGGATCTGTTAAATAAATTGTTGGAGCACCAAGCACAACATAAAAATTAACACTACTTGAGTCCAATTCTCCCTCACTGTCGTTTGCATAAACATAAATATCATAACTTCCATCACTAGAAACATTGAAAGTTGTATTCACACATCCAGGAATACTAACATTAGCCCCTCCAACATTGTACCAGCAACTGTCCAAATTATTATCAACATCACTAGCAAAAAGTTCCAAATTAATATTTTCATTATATCCAAGGGTCATTCCTTCCTGCGGACTATAAATAAAAACAGTCGGCGCACTATTTACAACACTAAAACTCTCATTTGCAAAGCCCAAAAAACCCTCACTGTCATTTGTATAAACACTCAGATTATAGTCTCCAACCCCCAAATTCAAAGAAAAATTCAAACATCCTGTAATAGTCACATTCTCAGTTAAATTCAAACTATAAAAACAAGACTCCAAATCTCCCTCCAAGTCAGAAATCGTAAAATTAATCCATATGTCATCAACAACACTATAAGAATTCAAACTCGGCTCAAATAAAGTTAAGTTGGGTGCAGTATTAACAACACTAAAATTAATACTATTATGCCCCACTAAACCAGAAGAATCATTCGCATAAACCACCAACTCATAATGGCCAGAAATCAAATTAAGAGTTGTATTTGAACATCCCAAGAGACTAACGTTCCCTGCTCCAAGATCATACCAACAAGAGTCCAAATCTCCCTCCAAATCATTTATTGTGTAATTTAAAGAAATCGCAAATGCACTACTATAGTTATCTTCAATAGGTTCAACTATATTCACACCCGGTGCAGTATTATCAATTAACTCTACATTTCTCGTCTCTGTTTGATTAGAATTTCCGTACTCGTCGACCGAATAAGAATAAAAACTATAATTTCCTCCAGCCAAATTTGTAAAATTATATGAATAAAAACTTGTATTATAAAGTGCAAGAATCTCTTCGTAAAACAACGCCCGATCAAAAATCAAAACCTCGTCAATAGAACCGTTAAAATAATTGTCTCCAGGGACTGCATCATCCCTCGCAATCGCAATTTCCTCTAGAGAGTTGCTATGAATAGCATTAATCTCAGAATTGTCTTCAGAAATTCCATTAACATAAATATCTATGCTGGTTCCATTCCATCTGCCAAGAAGAAAATACCAATTTCCAGGAACTATTTGGGTGTTTCCTGTCGCATAAACACAACTCTCCAAAGTTCCATTGCTACATGCCACAAACCTTGAATTGTTTGACCTAATATGAAGAGACCAAATCCTGTTCTCAGTAGTAGAGTCATAATGTGAAATTACTTCTGCATTTCCTCCTGAATCCAAACCAGAAGGGTTGATCCAAGCTGAAACAGTCATCCCTCCACTCAAAGAAAAATTAAAATCATCGCTGTAAGGGATTTCAATTTTATCGTCCAGGCCATCAAAATAATACGAATTATTAAATCTGCCCTCTGCCGAAACAGCGCCGGTCACGCTCCCATCGTTTGAATTTCCAGAATAATCCAAAACATCACCATCAAGTTTCCAAAATCCCTTCAAAGAATTATTAAAATTAATAAAGCTGTAAGATTGACCATTATCAGTTGAATTCACCCCAACATTAATCCAGTTTTGAACAAAAGTATAATAGCTCCCAGAAGCAGTTGTATCGGATGTAAAGTAGATTTGCGGAGAATCGTTTTCTAATTCAGAATATCCCAAAGTCACATTATAAATTTCAGGACTAAATAAACTCCCTTGTGTAGAGAAAAATCCTTTATATTGAAAAAATCTGGATTCCTTATTAAAAACATTATTTAAGCTTGTAAAAAAAGTTCCAGAAGTGTTGTCTGGCCCAACAAAACTGGCATCAGAACAATCAGGAAGAGAGCAATTTTTCACCTGAAACCTAAGATCAGTCTCAATTGAATACTCGGTAAATCCTACAGGGTTGTTATTATTTGGTCCGTTAAGATCTCCATATTCTAACCATGTAACACCACTATCAACTGATTCAAAAAACCTTCCAACACAGTCAACAATATATAAATTCCCTTTATTATTTGACCCTATAAAACATCCAGTAGTAGGATAACTTGTAAAAGAATCATTAATGATACTCCAACTCTCCCCATAATCTTCTGATTTATAAATATCTTTACTAAGTAAAATATAAAGATTCCCAAAAATATCCTCGGTCATGGCATCTGTTGCAGAACCCCCTCCATAATCGCTGGTTTGTTCTGTCCAACTTACCCCAACATCATTTGAAACAAAAACAGCTCCAGATCCATCAACAATAAAAATGGAATCGCTCTCATTAATAACTATTCCTTTACCATTATTACTTGCCCCCCCATTAAAATCTCCCTTCAAACTCCAAGTTACACCATTATTATTTGAATCATAAACATCTCCTGAACCATCAACAACAAATAAATTTCCAGATGAATCAGCC
>CAYQQA010000018.1:0-10856 GCA_964419805.1 Candidatus Woesearchaeota archaeon | reverse complement strand
AGGCACTCTGGATTAGAATTCCTTCTCCTTCGACACAGCGGTTGGAGCTTCTCCTATTCGTCTTCAGGATTTGATTTTTTATTTTAGCTTTCAGAATTTTATAAATCCTAAAAACTCACCGTGCCAGGCACTCTGGATTAGAATTCCTTCTCCTTCGACACAGCGGTTGGAGCTTCTCCTCCGTGCCATGTGAATCGGGGGCGGATTTTTATCGGATAGATTCTTTCTGAGTTGTCGTCGAGGACTATCGCGGAGCCTTTTAAACTCGGGAGGTCGTCCATGTATTTTTTTATGTTTTCTAAAAGGTATGATTGCATGATGTAGTTTAGGGCTTCTAGGTCTGGGGCGGATGTGACTCTGTGGCTGATTACAATGTCTGATTGTGTCATGACATCTCTGTGGATTTGACCTGGTTGTTGTGTTGCTAAAACTAGTGAGATTCCTGGCTGGCGGCCTTCTCTGAGGAGCTGGACTAACGCGTCTGTTGCAGGGGTTTTTTCATGGAGCGGGAGAAATTCGTGTGCTTCATCGATAAAAATCCAAACCAGTGGGTTTTCTTTTATTTCGGTTTTGCTCAAATAGTCAAGGCCTTTGGCGATTGATTTGACTTCTTCTGCTTTTCTGGATTCCATTCTTTGATTGAAAATTTTTCTTGAAACAAGGCTTATGACGAGCGCTCTGATGTTGAATGGGCCGATAGAATTGTAAACACTCAAGTCGAGAATTGAGGTTGTGCCGGCATCGATTAATTCTGAGATTTGGGTTGTTTCATTTTTTGAGTCAGTGAAAATTCCCCAAGTGTCTGCTGATTCGAAAAGACTTGCTGTTGCGTTAATGGTTTCTTTAGAAGATGTTTTGTCTTTTTTTATTTCTGAAATTATTTTTTTAATTGAATAGAAATTTGATTGCATTTTGTGGATTGTTTTTTCGATTAATACAGCTATGGGGTCTGTGATTTTTAAATTGAAAATTATCATCCAGTCTTCAGCTTTCATTTCAGCAGGGTTGAGCGCGAACTTTTTGTCAGCAGGGATTGAGTTTTGCAAATATTTTTCGTAGTGGCCTGTTGGTACGAAAATTTTCACGGGCAGGTTTTTGTTTTTTAAATTCCATTCCCTCAGTAATTCTCTGTCTTTTTCGTTTTTGTATTTCATTGTCCAGTAAATTCCCATCGTGTCGAAAATTAATGATGCTATGTTTTCACTTGCTTCTTTTGGCAGGTTTGATAGTTCTTCAGCGATGACGCCCAAAGAGTAACTTTTTCCACTTCCTCTTTTTCCAGCGACGAGAACAACGTGGCTTCGTGCAACGTCCATGAAAATTGAATTCGACAAAGAAGTGTACTGACCCATTTTCACATAACCTTTGCCGATGAAAGATAGCGCTTTTTCGCCGAAGTTTTTTTTGTCGGATTCGTTTCTTCCGATTATTATTTTGTGTGGCATTTTATAATTGTTCAAATTTGTTTTTTAGTTTGTTAATTTGTTCTTGGTTTAGTTCTGTAATAACTAGTTTTAATTTTAATATAAAATTTTCGGCTGTAATTAGCATTTCTTCTGCGGAATCTTTTTGAATGTTGTTTTCTTTTGTTAGGACATAATATTGTTTGTCAATTCTTTCTTTTTTTAACTTGTTTTGAAATTTATTTTTCATAAAACTCTTCAATACCTCTTATTATTACATGGTTTTTGATTATCTCTTTTATTAAATCTGAATCTTTGTTAAAATGTCCAATTTTTACACTGATTTTTGAGTTTATGTTTTCTATTAATTTTTTTATTTTTTTATTTTCTGTTTCAACGTAGATATCAATATCACTGTGTTTTTTTTCAGTGCCTTTTGCGTAGCTTCCGAATAGAATTATTAATTTTTCTTTTGTTTTTTTCAATACTTCTTCAAAAACAATATTCAATTCTGGATGTTTTTCCAGCAGTTTTTTTAATTTGTTCAGTTCAGTTTTCAAAATATAATTTTTTGTTATGAAGTTTTGTTTGAGAAAGAAAATTTTGTTTTTTCCTTCAATTTTGAAATCAATTATGTTTTCTTTTTTTAGAATTTCCAATTTTCTTGATATTGTTGAATGTGGTTTTTTCAGTTTTTTTGCTATTTCTCTTATATGACTTTCTTTTTTCAAAAGTTTTTCAATTATGTCTAATTCGGTATTGGATTGTTTTTGCACTATGTGGTTCATTAATGGAATATAGTATTTAAGGTTTTGGTTTTAATTGTGCAGGATAACTTCCGGGATAATAGTCTAATTTGTCTTCGTTCATGACGACGACGAAATCGTAGTTTTTTATTATGGATGAGAATTTGTCTCTGATGTTTAGCATGATTTTATGGAATTCGTTGAAGTTTTCGATTTCGAAGTCGAGTTCGATATCCCACGAGCCGATGCAGTTTATTATGTAGGTCAGGTTTTTGATTTCACTGCAATAGTTGAAGAATTCTTTGTATTTTTCTTTGTTGAGGTTTTTGAAAGTGATAAGGGCTTTGCAATAAATCCAGTTGAATTTGTTCAGGTCCAGGAAGATTTTGTTCATCAGAATTATTTTTTGTTTTTTTAAGTTTTTGATTCTGTAGTTTATTATTCTTGGCGTTGAATTTAATTTTTCTGCGATTTCGACGATTGGCATTCTTGCGTTGTTGACGAGTACTTTTATTATTTCTTCATCGGTTTTGTCAATGGTAAGTTTTAGGTTTCCTCCTTGTTCGACGATTGGTTCGTGGATTTTGTTGTCGAGAAGATATTCTTTTCTGAAATGCGGGACGCCTAAACTGATTGTTGTTTCTTTTGTTGAAATGTATTTTGAGAATTTTTCGTTGAGTTCTTTTAGTTCTTTTTCGAATTCGTATTTGTCTTTGACAATGTAGCCGGCGATGAGGTCCCAACGGCCTGAGCAAGTTGCAATCCATTCTGTTTTTTTGTGTTTTATGAAATATTTTGTGATTTTGTTTATGGTTTCTTTGTCTGCGTTTTCGAAAGAGATGTAGAGTTTGTATTTCGAAATTCCCAATTTGTAGGTGTCAATAACTGTCGAAAATCTTGTTATGTAGCCTTCTTTTATTAGTCTTTTAATTCTGTAAGCAACTGTTTGCTTTGAGAGCCGGACTTTTTTCCCTATCTCTGAATCACTTTGCCTGCAGTTTATGTCTAACTGATAAAGGATTTTTCTGTCTTTCAAATCTAATTTTTGTTTTAGCATTTTTGGTTTATTTGACTTTTAAGACATTTAAGTATATAAGGTTTGTCTTTTTGACCAAAAATTGAATGAAACATTATATATATTAATAATTACTAAGTAATAGTAACTAAATAGTGATAATAAAAAACAAGAAAATGGAAACGAACAATAAACAAAACAAAAACTCAGATTCAAGAGAAATAAACAGCTTAGCTGTGACTCAGGAATTAAATGAAAGGAGGATTGAAGATGAATATAGAAGATGTTGCAACTTTGTCTGAAGAGGAATTGGCAAAAACTATGAGGGATGCTGTCCTTGTGGGTGATTCAATAAGTGCATTGGGCTTAGCTAGTGTCTATGAAAGAGTATGGGCTGAAAAATTTATTCCTTATAATTCAAGTAGTGAGAAATATTACAAAGTGAGACTTCATGCTGCATTAACTTCTGCACATGCTTTAGCAAAGTCAGGAGCTATACATCAGGGTAATCTTAGTAAGAATTTATCTGAAAGAGCTATAGGTGCAATTATTGGATTATGTAAAACAACCGAACATAATATGAATTATTATCTTAGTGATGGAAAAAGAGATGTTAAAAATTCCTGCGTTCTTGGTTTTAGCCCAGGATTGGATAATGCAATAAAATATGCCAAAGAAGGATTAGGTTATGCGAGACTTCCTACAGAACTCCATGAAAAGCATGTTGAAGAGGAAAAAACATTAGATGAAGACATTAGAAAGCAAGGGCATCTTAGTGGATTAATGGATGATTTTCGGCTTGCTGAAAAAAAACAGGAATTTGAAAATTTTCAGGCATTATTCAATGAAAAACTTGGTGAGGCTGGAAAATTGTATGCTGAATGTAAAAGAAAGTATGAAAAATATTGAAGTAAGAGAAATAAGCAAGAAGATAGTGATCCCAATCAAGATAAAACTGGAAGGAAATGGTTCCCATTTTGGAAAAAATAAATTTTTGGAAAAAGGGCTAACGCCCTTTTATTTTAATTGAATCAGAACAAAAACTTATGGAGAAAATAGAAAATGGAAACGAAATACATTTATAATCTTGAAGCAAAGATTTACTTGGAAAGGTGGCCGAGCACTCACTTGCGGGTGAGCGTTGAGGGGTTGGCCTTGAATTCTAAATTAACTCAGGGAGAGTACATTGATTTTTCTTACGCACCATTTCATGTTGGTGATTTGCACATTGATAAAATTGCGCACTCTTTGGCCGGAGAAAGATATCCTATTGTTACCGCTTCTGCCGGAATTCCTCAATGCGTTGGCGTTCCAAATGACACGGAAGGTTTAGCTGAGTTGTCTTCGGCAATTGCACTTATGGGTACTTCTAAAAGAAATGTTAGCTCAAAGTTTTCTAATTTGTCTTACTCTGGGGGCGAGGCTTATCTTTGTAATGGAGGTTGGGAGGGCATAGCTTTGTATCCTGATTTTTTTGCTGAATTGAATGGAAGGTATTTAACTTTTCTAACTAGTAGGGGGATTAGTGATGCAGATTCTTCTAAAATGAAAAATGTAATAAAAGCTTATCTTGGTTTAATTAGGTTTGAAGAGATCTAGTTTTGCAATTCTCCCACCACAATATTTATAAAACACTTTTTCTTGAAGAAAACATGGTTGATGAGGAAAAAGAGAAAGAAGAAAGAAGTGTTGAGGGTGAAGAGGTTAAGGTTTCTGAAGAGAATCCTGAGAAAATTGAAAAGAAAGTTGTAAAAAAAGATAGTAAAGAAAAAAAAGGAAGTTTCAAGGATTCGATTGGGCCGACGCTGACGGACAAGGCGAGGGATAATCCTTGGGTTGTTGCGACTTTGGTTTTGGGGGTTGTTGTGGCTATTTTTATTATTGGAGATTTATCAGGGGGTGTTACCGGTGCGGCTGTTGGAGTTATGAATTCGGATGATGTTGGACAGAAAATAGTTAATCTGATAAATGAGCGGACTCAGGAGAATGCCGAACTTTTGAGTGTTGAGGAGGAGGCTGGACTTTACAGAGTTGACTTTTCGACTTCGCAGGGTGAGTCTTCGGTTTACGTGACTCTAGACGGAGAGAATATAATTAATGGTTTGATTCCTTTGCAGACTTTGGAAAACGCAGACACGACGAATACTAATATCAATACAAATACTCCAACAGAGGTTCCTACATCCGACAAACCGAAGGTTGAACTTTTTGTGATGAGCATTTGTCCTTTTGGAACTCAGGCCGAAAAAGGGCTTTTACCGGTTTTGCAGAATTTAGGAGATAAGATTGATTTTAGTTTAAAGTTTGTTTCTTACGCAATGCATGGGAAGGATGAGGTTGACGAGAACACGGTTCAGTATTGCATTCAAAAAGAACAGGAAGACAAGTTTTATGATTACTTGAAGTGCTATCTTGAGGAGCAGGATCCCTCACATTGGAAAGATTGCAGAGCGCAGGTTGGTGTTGACGAGGCAAATCTTCAGAGTTGTATTTCTAAAACAGATAATGAATTTGAAATAACGAAGTTGTTTAATGATAGATCAACTTACAGGGGGAATTATCCTCAGTATAATGTTGATAAAAAAGACAATACTATGTACGGGGTTCAGGGCTCGCCGACGCTTGTTGTTAATGGGGTTGTTGTTTCATCGGCAAGAGATTCAGCTTCTTATTTGAACACTATATGTGGTGCGTTTAACACGGCGCCTGAAGAATGCAACACGCAAATGTTGAGTACGTCGCCCGCGCCTGGATTTGGGTGGGACACAACTGCTTCTGGTGAAGATTATTATAATGTTCAATGTAGCTAATTGGATATATAAATTCTTAAAAACTTAGGTAATTAGTTTTGTTTATGATTGAAAAAGTTTTAATGAGAGATGGAAGACGAATTGAGTTTTCTGAAGAAGTTGTTGAAGAGTGTAGGGTTAATTTGTCTCCGCCGGCATATTCTTCTACTAGTTTTATTGTGACTGATAAGACTTCAGGATTTGTTCTTCCTAATTTTTCAGGAATTATTGAGCCTGGAACGAAACTGAGAGTTTATCGTGAAAGTAATGATTTAGATCCTGTGGGAATTCAGGTTGCTGACAAGCCAATTTATATAGTTGTCAGAGATGGTTATAGGTTTGTTGATGGAGATTAAATTTTTGGAAGTTGGAAATCTTTAGCGGAGAAAAAGGTGTTCATTATGTTTGCTTATTGAAATTAAAAAATTGGTTCGCGTTGCTCCCGATATAAAAAACAGATAATGGATTTGAAATAACAAAATTGTTTAATGATAAATATTTTATAGGTAATTTTGCCACATTACCAGTATTGAGTATTCTTTCCACAAATTTCACATTCATAAATATCATCTCCTCCAGATGATCCTCCTTGAGGGGTTCTTCCCATGTATCCCATACTTATGCAATCACAGCTCTCGCAAGTAACTTTTCCGTTTTCCGTTCTGGGTCTTGCTTCATTTATCTGTTTATTAAGTTGATTGATTGCAGATTGATGTTCTGAAATTTGTTTTAATAGGTTTCTTTTCTTTTCTTTAAATTCATCTCTTTGTGCAATATATTTTTGTTTTATATCTTGTTTTACCATGGGTTTTTTATCAGTAAATACTTTAAAAGGTTTGTTGTGATTAAATTCTAAACGCTATTTTTACTTTTTGTCAGTTTTTATATATTACACCAAGCCTTCAATCAAATAAATATTTAAATCACTTATTTTTTGTTTAATTATGAAGTCGAATAGGGAAAGGAAAACAAGGGTTCTCGCTGTGGGGGATTTGCATGGAGATTTGCGATTTATTGAAAGGTTGGCCGAGCGCGCTGTGAAGGAGAATGTTGATGTTGTTGTGCTTTCTGGGGATTTGACTTTTGGAGAGAGTTCATTGAAGAATATTGTCGGGCCGTTTGCGAAGGTGAAGAAGGACGTTTTGATTGTGCCGGGGAACCACGAGGCTGTTTCCACTACTGCGTTTTTGTCAGAAGTTTACGCACCTTATTCAAAGCATCTTCACGGTTATTCTTTTAAAAAAAATAATGTTGGATTTTTCGGGGCTGGCACAGCGAATATGGGGCCTTTTCAGATTAAGGATTCTGAGATTTACGAACTTTTGAAAAAAAGCCATAAAGATGTTAAAGATTTGAGGAAGAAAATTATGGTGACGCACATTCATCCTTTTGGGACAAAGTCTGAGTTTTCAGGATGGAAAGGCAGTGAGGCTGTGAGAAAAGCGATTGAAAGTTTTCAGCCAGACATTGCGATTTGCTCGCACATTCACGGAGCTGCAGGACTTGAAGATCAAATTGGAAAAACAAGAGTTGTAAATGTTGCGAGGAAAGAAAAGATTTTTGAGATTTAGGTTTCTGAAATAAAAAACAAGCAATAAAAAAGAACAAGAAAGATAATAAAATAAAAAAATTGGTTCGCGTTGCACACAAGTTGAAAAGTTGTTAATTGATGGAAATCCTGAACACGAGGAGAAACTTTTATTTGAGAAAAAAGAAATTGAAAAATAAAAATTTATATGTTGAAAAAATTTAATTTCCCGTCGGTGTTTTTTGTTTTTTAAATTAATTTTTTTTTTTTGTTTTTTAAATTTTTTTTGTGATTTATTTTTTTGATTGTTGAAAATTAATTGATACGATGAAATGACGAAAAGTTTATAAAGGGTTTTGAATTATGTATTGCAGAGGTAAAAAAGAGGATGGATAATCAAAGGGTTGTTGTGGTTTTGTTGCTGATAACAATCATACTTTCTATATTTACGGTTGTGGTCAGTTTGACAACCGGGAGTTCTGGCGGGGAGGTTCAGAAAAGGACAATTGTTGACGATCCTGATGATAGTGGTAGTATTGTTTTTCAAATTACTCCTGAAGATGAGAGGGGAACTGGAGGTGGAGCGTAATGGCTGATGAATATTCTGCAATGCCTTCTGGTGGAAATGGTTCAAGTGTTACTAAATTTTTGACGGTTGTTGCGGTGTTGGCTGTTCTTGCTTCTGGAATTGGTTTCTTCTCGACTTTGTCTTCTTTGAGATCTGCGGGTTATGCTTCTTCAGACGAAGGAAATGTAACATTTGAGATTGAGTCTAAGATAGATATTTCCTTTATAACTAATTTAATTAACTGGAGTACTGGCTATGTGAACACGTCAGGTCCTGCTCCTTGTGTTGCGCCTGTTGATGCTCAATTAGCTACTGATCCTACTGGTTTGCCAGAGGATGGTTCCAGCCCTCCGGGAATTTTTTGCGGTGTTAATTGGATTCCACAGCTTCAAGGGCTTACGTTACAGAGTGATTCAAACCAAGATATTAATATCAGTTTGAGTTCTACTGAAGATGCTTCAACTTTGTTGGATGGTTTGGGTAATTTTATGTGGAAGTTTTCTGATAATGAGACTGGTACTTGCCAGGGGAATTTTGATCCTGCATTGATTGTATATACCGAAATTATTGCAGGTAGTGGGGTGATACTTTGTAATCAGACTGATTGGAATACTGGGTCAGATGCTTTGGACATAGACTTTTTAGTGAACATCTCTGATCAGGCTTCTGTTCAGGGAGAGAAGACAGCAGTTATAACTGCAACAGCTATAAGGTCTGAGGTGCAAAATTAGATAGTAATTTTTTCTTTTTTTGAAATATTTTTTTGAAATTTAGTTGAAAGAAACCATAAAAATTGGCTCGTGGCACTCACATCTTATTCAGATTTTTAACGTGAAAACCTCGAGGATAAAATAATGATTAGACTGATTTTACTGGATTAACAATTGTATTAATTTTTGAAAGGTTTTTAATTGATGAAAACTCTGAAATTGTTGAGAGGGTATTATTGGGGTGAGTGAATTATTGATTAAATAAGAGATTTTAATTTGTGAAAACTGATGAAAATATTTTTAAATTTGTTCTGGTTTTTATTATCATGAAGATTAAAGTTTGTCCCAAGTGTGGGAGTAAAGATGTGGATGAAGTGAAGGAAGGCGGTTTTCCAGATGAGCCTTATTTTCTTTATGGGGCGCCGATTCGTTTTAAATGTAATGGGTGCGGTTTTGTTTCTTATCTTTTTCCAGAAACTGAAAGCAAAGAGGGTGGGGAAAATAAACTAAAATTTGTTTTAGCAAAATATAAAAAGTATTTTTAATTTTTATATTGATGAAAAAAGAGATGATGTTTGTATTTGTATTTTTATTTTTGGTTTTTTGTGTTAATGAAATTTCTGCTTTAGGAATAAGTCCGGCTTTTAGGGAATATAATTTTGAACCTGGTTTTGAGACTTCTATTACTTATACTGTTTTTGCGCCAGAGGATATGGAAGTTGAGGTTTTTGCTAATGGCGATTTGGCTGAGTATGTTAGTTTGAGTCATGATACAGTTGGGGGAAATTCTAAGTTTACAGCAACGGTTTCTCTTCCAGATGTTGTTGAGGTTCCAGGGAAGCACAGGATAACTATTGGTGCTAGGGAAAAAATTGACCCTGAAGTTGTTGGTGGTTTTATTGGTACAAGAGTTGTTGTGCTATCTATTATTGATGTTTATGTTCCTTATCCTGGGAGGTATTTGGAAATAAGTTTAGAAGGGGATGATGCGAACGCCGGAGAGAATATTTTGTTTTTGTTAGATATAGTTAGCAAAGGAAAGGAAGATGTTTTGATAAAACCTCGGATTGACATTTTTTCTGAAAACGAGCAGGTTGGTGTGCTTGATTTTAGTGAGAGGGAGATAAAAAGTCAGGAACAAATTACTCTTCAGAAAGTTTTGGATACAACTGGTTTTAATCCGGGAAATTATAGGGCTAGAGCGGTTGTTGATTACGGGGTTTTGGCTGAAGATGATTTTGATTTTAGGATTGGTGAGTTGAGAATAGATTTAATTAATTATACTTCTGTTTTTCCGATTGATGGCTTACAAAAATTTGAGCTGACTATTGCGAGCGCGTGGAATGACAGAATAGATGGGGCTTATGGAGATGTTAGAATTTTTAATGGTTCGGCCGAGGCTGTGAGTTTTAAAACTACATCGACGGATTTGGTTCCTTGGGAAAATAAACAGATTGAGGGTTATTTTGATAGTAATAATTTTACAGAAGGAACTTATGATGCCAATATTACTTTAATTTATTATGGGAAAGAACAGGGAAGGAGGGAGAGCGAAATCGTGAAAGTGTTCTTTATGGAACAGAAGTCTTTCTTGCTTTGGTATATTCTTGCAGGGGTTGGCCTTTCATTGTTCGTTGTTCTTTTTTTAATTGCAAAATTCAAAAATGGTAAAAAGAAAAGAAAGAAATAAGTTGAGTCTTGTTTACATTGTCCTTTTTTTAGTGGCAATTTTGTTTTTTTTAGCCAGTGTTTTTATTAAAGATAGTGTTCTTGAAAAGAGGGAAATTTCGGTGAGGTTTCAGATAGATGATGTCACTGGATTGAAAGTTGAAAATGAGACCCTTGACTTTGGGAGAATAACTTATGAATCGAAAGGTGTTAAGAACATTTTGATTTCTAATAATTTTGGTTTTCCGATTAAGGTTGAATTTAAGGCCAGAGGAGATGTTAAGGATTTTTTAGTTTTTAAGCCGGTGGTTTATTTAGAATCGTTTGAAAAAAAAGAGATTAAAATTTCAACAGTTGTTTTTCACGATGAGCCTTACGGAGATTACACAGGGGTTTTAGAAGTTGTTTTTAAGAAGGGTTAGTAAATTA
>CAYQQA010000017.1:0-10907 GCA_964419805.1 Candidatus Woesearchaeota archaeon | reverse complement strand
AAAAAGGTTATCATTCACTTAAAAATACTAAAATTCTAAGGAAAAAACATGAGCTTTGTAAAAAGATGCCCTGAATGTGACAGCATAAATCTTACTTTTGATTCTCATCTCGGAGAAATAATCTGCAACGATTGCGGACTTGTCGTCGAGGAAAAAATGGTCGACGCAGGAATTGACGTCCAGGGAAAATTTGACAAAAACGAAAAAAAAGGACGCGGAGGTGCACCAACCTCAATCCAAAAATTTGACAAAGGTCTGACAACAAACGTCGGCGAAATATCAGACATCTACAAATTAGAACCAAAGCAAACCAGAAAATTCATAAGACTAAAAAAATGGCAGGAAAGAGTTTCAACATCAATTGAACGAAACCTCAGACTCGCCATGGCAGAACTAAGAGTCATTTCTTCATATTTGAATTTGCCAAACGTTGTCCGAGACGAAGCAGCGCGAATTTACAACTACGTCTTACAAAGAGGTCTTGTCCGAGGCCGAAGCATGGAATCAGTAATCGCGGCATGCCTTTACGCAGCATGCAGATCATATAACATCCCACGAACACTCGACGAAATGGCAACAGCGTCAGATGTCGAAAGAAAAGAAATCGGAAGAACCTACAGATTCATAATAAGAAAACTCGGAATTAAAGTAAAACAATCTTCGCCAAGAGATTATATTTCAAGATTCTCATCAGTCCTAAAACTATCTCCAAAAACCCAAAACGACGCACTAAAAGTTTTGAAAAAAGCTGAAAGTGTCGAATTGACATCAGGAAGAGGTCCAGCAGGAATCGCAGCAGCAGCACTTTACGTCGCTGCCCTAATGAACGACGAGAAAAAAACCCAAAGAGAAGTGGCAGATATTGCAGGAATAACAGAAGTCACAATAAGAAACAGATACAAAGAACTGATTGAAAAACTCAAACTTGAAGAAAAAATAAAACAAAAAGAAAAAGAACTAAGCAAGAAAAAATAACCAAAAAAGTAAGGTTTATAAAAATACTAAAGATATAATTATATGGATGAACAAATTCCTGAAAAAAGAGTTGAAAGAAAATCGAGAGCGTCAAGGACATTTATAATCGCGCTTTCGCTCGTCAGCGTGATTGGATTTCTAAACATTATGACAGAAAGTTTATTTGAATTCACTTTCACTGAATACATTGATTCATTATGGCTTTTCGTTTTAGGTGGAGGTTTGATCCTTGAAACTTCTTTAGCTGAACTCAAAAGAATAAAAACAAACGGGCTAAGCTCCGAAATGCTCGGCAAAATAACAATGATGGTTGTTGGAGCACTCGCAATAATCGCGGCAATCCTCAGCCTTCCCCAAATCTATTCCCAAAGCCCGACATTCTTCGCAGTCAAAGGAATCATCAGCATCCTCGCAATAATTTTCATTATTCTACAAACATGGATTTCAAAAAAAGAATAAAATGGGACAGGGATTAGAAGCAATTACGATGGGGGTAGCAATAACAGTTGGTCTGATATATTTAGGAAGTTATGGTTTAGGAAAATTGTATGATTTTGTGTGCAAAAACTCTTCAGACAAACCAGACAAAAAAAACAGATAAAATGAATTTATTCTATTAAAATAATAAATAATTTCTCCTAACTCAAAAAATATAAACCCTCTTATATTAGTTTTCTAATGGAAAGAGTAAACAAAGAACTAAAAGAAAAAATTATGTCTATGATTAATAAAGCAGGAAGCGAACAATATGAAACTTCTTGGAATGAAAAAGGCCTGCCAGTTTCAAAGAAAAAATCAGAAATAAAAAAAGGCAAAAAATCAAGAAGTGCAGGATTAAGATTTGAAACAAAAGTCAGAACTGATTTAGAAAACATGGGTTGGATTGTGGACAAATGGACAAACACCGTTGATTTTGACAAATCGCAAATTTTAAAAATAACCCCTGCGAAAAGAAAATACAATCCTTTCAAAAAAGTACTCGTTATAGGGACAGGGTTCCCCGATTTCATTGCTTTCAAAAAAACCGCAGAATTATATGAAGTTATAGGCATTGAAGTCAAAATAAACGGCCACTTAAAAAAAAGTGAAAAATCAATGTGTGAATGGCTCTTGGAAAACAAAGTTTTCTCAAAAATCCTGATAGCAAAAAAAGCTAAAAAAAAAGGCGAAGTTGAATATATTAATTTCCAAGAAAAATACAAAAAAAGTTGACTCTACCCCAATAAACTTTATAAAAAATAAAAAACACGAAGAACCATGAAATTAACAATACTGCCCATAATAATTCTCATTTTATTATCAACAATTTCATCCATCCAGATAACAGAAGTGGAGATAAACCCTTCAGATGGAAAAAACGGAAACGAATGGATTGAACTCTACAATGAAAACGAAAACTCAATCGACATCTCAGGCTGGATGATTTACGACGGACTAACAAAAGAAACGAAACGCTTGACAATCCCTGATTCAACATCTATTGATGGAAAAGATTATTACATCATTAAATTCTCAAACGCTATCTTAAATAATGGAGGAGACTATGTAATCTTATATAACGCCGATGGAAATGAAATTGACAGGACAGAAACGTTAAAAGAAAAATCCTCAGGAGAAGAAACTTGGCAATTGTGCGACGGCGAGTGGACATTTAAAACTCAAACAAAAAATTCTAAAAACTGCATTGAAGAAAATGATAATAAAGAAAACGAAAAAGAAAATGAAGAAGAACAAGGGGGAAATGAAGAAATAAAGGAAGAGATTAAACCAAACAAAACAGAGGAACAAAAAACAAATGCGGACAACCTTCAAAAAACTCCTCCAGAAACAATATCGCTTAATGCAGAAAATATAAAAGGCTCTGAACCTTCTTCAAATAGTTTTTCAGAAAGCCCTTTGGCATATCTAAGTCTTAGCGTTTTCTGTGTCTTGCTCGGAACATTATTTTTCGTAAGAAAAAAGCAAAAAGAAGAAATTCAATAAAATGGCTGAAGAAAAACCAATCCACATGGCAATAATCCTTGAAGTGATGGGTCGCCCGCCTGAACACTTAATAGCATCTCTGGAAGAGCTGATAAAAGGCCTCTCACAAGAAAAAGACATAAAAGTTCTTGACAAAAAAATCCACCCTCCAAAAGAACTTGAGAAACAAAAAGGATTTTACACAACTTTTGCAGAAGTTGAACTCAAAGTCGAAACGTTCACATCTTTAATTGTTGTATCAATGAAATATATGCCAGCCCACATAGAAATTATCTCGCCGGAAAAAGTCACGGTCTCCAATAATTTACTAAGCGAATATTTCAGCGAACTTCAAAAACGAATTCACACTTACGACGAAGTTGTAAGACTTCTCCAAAACGAAAAAGCAATTTTAGAAAAAAAACTCAAAGATGTTTTGGAGAAGAAATCTGATGAAAAATAAAATATCAAAACCTTGAGGAAAATTACATCACACCTCGATGCCAAGATAGGCGGTTTTACGGCGTGAGAGTAATACCGAGTGCCCCACTCACTTCTTCCCCATTTTCTTATATTTCATATAAAGAACAACCAACACAAGCACTGCAAAAATTATTATAATCCATCCAATAAGTTTCCCAGAAGAACTTTCTTCTGTCTCGCAGGTTTGTTCGCAACAAATTTCTCCGTCGATATTCTGAAATTCCCCGTTGCATTCTTGATTTTCTCCGCAAATATCTCCTCCAATCGCACTGCACGAAACCAAAGCCTCGGTGCTTACACAATTCCCCTCATCACAACTCTTATCTCCTAAGCAATCACTATTTCTCACGCACTCCGGCTTTTCAACACATTCGCCATCGTCACACATTTTCTCGTCGCCACAATCCCTATCTCTCAAGCAATCCTGCTTAACACATTCTTCATCAATGCAAAAATAACCATCCCTGCAATCCCCTTTATCCTCACAAACAATGTCAACACAAAAGTGATCGTCACAAAATTCATCATCATTACAATCATCATCTTCATTACATTCCTCTTCATAACAATTTCCAAAACTACAAAATTCATCATTACCACAATCTCCATCATTTTCACAATCCGGCTCAACATTATAATAACATTCTGAAAAATCAATCAAACAATTTTCACAAATCAAACTCCCTCCATCGTAGCCAAAATCACCACAATCAGAAACATTGCCAAAACCTGAATCACATTCCTCCCCCTCATCAATCACACCATCCCCACAAAAACTCTCGACAGTTTGACTTTGCCCAAAAACATAAACAACAAAATCATACCCTGTATTTTCAGAAGCAAAATTTATTTCAGAAAGCAAAGAATCATTTGCTGAAAAAGAAAAATCAATATTTTTTTTCTCGCCAGGAGCAAGAGAAACAATTTCAGGAAAAGAAAACTCCTCAGAACCTTTAATCGAAACTTCAATGTCCGTGTCTGCAAAAGATTCAACCTCCACAAAAAAAGGATTTTTAGTTGACACAAAACCTTTGTCAATTGAAAAATCTGCAACTTCATCGTTTATAGAAAAATTTTTTTCAACAGTATCACTCTTAATTTCCCCTGACTCAGAATAAACCGCATCCTCTATTTTGAAAGTATAATTCCCAAAGCTTTTTCCAAAAGTTTTTACAGAAACATAATAACTCGAACCAATTTTACCAAAATCAAAATCAAACTGCGACTCAACATGCCCTTGATAAAAATAAATATTTTCAGAACTCAAAGGAGCTTCAAAAACCCCCGAAATTTTTACAATCATCGTTTCCTCCAAATCATATTCTTCATTCATTGCTACATTCACGGCAGACACTCCACAAATCAAAAACAAAAACACAAAAACAAACAACACAACTCTTTTTATCATTTATTTTAGATGAAACTTTAGTTAATAAGTTTTTTGTGTTTGAAAAATTGATAATGCAAAACCTAGAATAAGTTATTAAAAAGATTTAAAATATCTAAACTTTAACAGATTTACAAAAACTACTTACCCATATCTCTCAACTTCTTCAAAACATCATCTAATTCATTGTCTGTTTTTTTCTGAGGTTTTGAAGGTTGAGGTCTAGCCCCCGACGGTCTCCTAGGAGGCATAACTTTTCTCTGTCCAAACCTTCTCAATGGAATCCTCGATGTTGGCGGAGGAAAACCAGGTCTTCTCGGCCCTTTGAAATCAGAAGGTTTTCCTTTCCCAAATCTCAAAAAGAAAAGTCTTAATTTATCTTTGTATAAAATTCCCAAAACAACTAACACAATTAAAATTCCCAAAATCCAAACCCACAAATAACTTTTTTCTCCTCCACCTCCTGATGAAGAACTGCTCGAACCCCCACCACTCAAACAACAATAATCAGCCAAATCCTCACAAAATTTATCAGACGACTCTTCACTACTCAAACATCCTTCCCTCCTGCAAGTTCCTCCAGCATCCTCACACTCTGAAAAATCCACCCTGCTAGCCTCGCAAAAACCATCCACACAACAAACCTCTCCAGAACCAACATCAGAAGCAGTTGTTATACTTTCACCATTAGTGCAAGTCTCACCAATATCACAAATAACTCCATTCAAATCAGAACAAGAATTTTCCTCGGGCGCAACATCACAACACTTTTTAGGACCATAACAAAAATAATCATCCAAAACCTCTCCCCCATCAGTGCCACACGCAAACTCACCCCTGCAAAAAAACCCGGCATCCTCACAATCATCCTCACCAGTCAAAACACATTCATTGTTTGTTGAACAAAAACCCGTAGTACAATCAGAATCATTCACACATTCGACACAATACCCTTCAAAACAAAATTCACCGCTCGGACAAGAATCAGGATCATCGACGCTGCATTCATCTCCAGAAGACCCTATACAATACCCAGCCTGACTACAAATCTGACCTCCCAAACAATTATCATCAGAATTACACTCTCTATCGACACACTCGCCCAAAACACAATCCTGCGTATCAAGACAATCCGATTTTTCGTAGCAAGTTATAGATGGCCCGTACTCCGGCCAAAGAGAATACAAAACAAAACCTGTGTTCTTCACATTATTATCCCAACATCCATCATCATCTTGAACCTCGTCGCCCAAAAACCATTCTTTAGCTTTTGTTTTCTCAGACAAACTATCTCCTTGAAAAGGAAGCAATGCAAAAGCCGTATCGTAAATCCTATCTCCGGAAGCAGACCAATACCCTCGCGAATTCTGCCGGGCAAACAAATCAGAACTATACCTTTCAGCTTCTGTAAGATAATACAAAAACGCCTCAGGAATAAATTCAGAATTAGAACCTGCTCCAGAAATCAAGTAAGGCAAAGTGTAAGAAACTTCATTCCGATAATCAGAATCAGCAAGAGCAAAAACAGCCCACAAACTCGATTCATAATCACAAAAATTTCCGTCAGTAAAACACAAAGAATTTATTTTCTCGGTTGTAAAATCACTTTCACTAGCCGAAGAAGTCTCACTCGTAACAAAAACAACATCCCCTCCTTGTTCTTTGAAAAGCAAATTAGAAGAAAAATATTCTCCACACGAAATTGTAAACTCATCATCTAAACACGAAGAAGAAATCTCGAGCCAATAACCGTCTGGGTCTTCTGAAAAACACGAACCTGAAAGCGAAGAAATTTTCTTGTCAGAACCAAATGAAACCGATCCCGTCCCGCTCTCTGATTCAATCGAACAAGAATAAGAACCCTCTGCATCTATCTGCAAAAACCACTCAATCCCCGACGGAACTTTCCTCTGCGTCAAAAGCCACTCTGAAGCATTTTCGGTATCAAAAGAAGTTTTGTCCATTGCTAAAATCGCCAGCGAAGTTTCCTTAACAGAACAGCTTCCCTCAGACCAGCAATTTCCTCCAAATTTTTCTTCAATTTCCTCTGTGCACTCTCCGACGGCAAGCGATGAAAAAATCTGCTCTTCAAGATTCAAAGAACTGCACTGTCCGACAACATTTTCAGCAAGACAATCATACGCTACAGAAACATCCTCCGCCTCCTCAGCATGAACAGTTCCAACAAGTAGAACCGCGAAAAAAAACAAAACCCAAACCAACTCTTTTTTAATCATGAGAAATAAAGCCATTCAATATTTATAAAGTTTGTTTTGATGAAATTCTAGCCACTTTTCTCTATTCTTCAAAAACTTCATCATACAAATAATTAAAAATTCCTCCAGCCAATTTGTTCACATTTCCATAAGTCTTACTACAGTATCCACAAGCATAAGTCACAATTCCATCGGCCAGATTTGAATTAACCTCACATTTCTTTTCCAAAAAAGAAACACCTTTTTCCTTAATAAAATTATTAAGTGGCGGAATTCCAATTAAGTAACTTGCAAAACCAAAAATAAGAGCATTTCTAATTTTCTTAAACATGTCTTAACTTAAAAGTAGTAGTATATAAATGTTTCTTTGATTTTTTATTTTTTCCTCTTCCCAAAACTTTTCTTAATCGTATAATTCACCGGGTTCTTAAATCGAAGCTCTTCCGGCGTCGGCACAACTCCAATCGCCCCATAATGATCTTTGTCAAAGTTGGGGGGAGGAACAACCTTATTCCGATAACTCCATTGCAACTGCGCTTTAATATACCCTTTTTTCAAAGGCACTTCATTTTTCTCATTCCATTTTTCAACCCTCTCCTCAAGCTCTTCCCTTTCCATACCCAAACTCCTAAAAAGACCCAACAAAATAAATAACGCCCTTTTCCTCCCGTCACCAACACCCTCAAGAATTTTCTTAATCGAAGGCGGCAAAAAATCATCCGAAATCTTATCCAGTTTAATCGTTTTAAAATCCTTCCTCACAACTTTCTCCTCTTCATGATTATTTTCCTTGTACCAATCCAAAGCAGAAACCAAAAGTTCTTTCGCCTCGCCCTTCCCAACATCAGGCATAAAATTCTTAACATTTTCTTTAGAAAGTTTCAAAGCGTCTGCATCTTTCATTTCAAAATTCGAAACTTTTTCAGGTTCAATCACAACGCTCACAAGTGCGGTCTTCTCATGCAAACTGTAAGGCGCGCGAAAAAGATGTCGCGGACTAACTAAAACCAAATCAGGCATAACTTCTTTCGGCGCTTGAAAATCCCGAATATATTTACTCGGCGCCTCAAATTCAGAAATCTTATTAATAAGTTCTTTTTCAATAACGGCAATAATATACTTAGTGATAATCCTCGCCCATTCCGGAAACATGTCAGAAGTCTTAACCCCATTAATCACATCTGGAAACGTCTTCCACGGAACCAAAATGTGAAAACCTTTCGAACCAGAAAACTTCACCCCAACATTTTCAATTCCATGAAACTTAAACAACTTAATTATCAAACAAGCCATAACCTTGCTGTAATCAAAATATTTGGAATCAATATCAATCAACAAATCCCAGCCAATTCTTAAATTGTTCAACTGCTTTTCGTTCATCCCTGTTTCAATCAAAAGCGGATCGCTCCAAATTTCTTCAGAACAATGAAAACTCGTCGCACCTTTTTTAACCATCTGAAAAACATCACTTGGATATTCCAAAACATCTGGTCGTTTCCCAAAAGCCTCCATCATAAAACTCGGCGCAACCTCTCTATTCCGCGAAAACTCAAAAATCGCCTTCTGAATCTCCGGCCTCGAGTAATACAACTTAACAATTCCCCTTATTCTCTTTTCCTTAAAACTCTGCCCTCCAGAAACCATAAAATATCAAACTATCAAAGCTTTATATTTTTTATTATACCACATATCTACACTAAAACAGCAATCCTTAAAAACACAATCATTCTTAAATTAAAATGCTGATAAAATTAGAAAAACCCTCAACATTGTCAAGAGCAATAGAAATTATTTCAGAACTGGTGCAGGAAGTAAGAATAAAATCCAGCGAATACGGTTTAAGCATTAGTGCAATGGATCCTGCAAATGTAGCAATGGTGGGTTTCAAAATTCCAAAATCAGCGTTCACAAAATTCGAAGCAAAAGAAGAAACAATTGGCGTTAATTTAGAAAACCTAAAAAAGGTCCTTAAAAGAACAAGCCCAAAAAGCATACTCACCATTGAAACAAAAGAAAATTTCATAGAACTCCAAATCGATGACAGAGTAAAAAGAAATTTCAGGTTAGGTTTAATTGAAGTTGAATCAGAAGACATAGAATTCGACACAAAAATATCAAGAATGGAATTCGTAACAAAAGTGGAATGCGCTTCAAAAGATTTTATCGACGCCATAGAAGACTGCAGTGTAATCTCAGATGCATGCACATTCATTGTAGAAGACCAAAAATTCACAATTGAATCAAAAGGCCTCAACTCAGCAAGCTCAGAATTCTCGGGTGACGAAGCATTCATCAACGGAGAAAACGCAAAAGCCAGATACAGCCTTGACTATTTGCAAAAATTTACAAAAGCTTCAAAACTCTGCGAGAAAACAAAAATAAAATTCGCAGATGAACACCCGTTAAAACTCGAATTCAAACTCCCTGACATGGAACTAAACTTCGTCCTCGCCCCCAGAGTTGAGACCGAGGATTAGCGCGAAAAGTATCTGTTAAATCTATTGCGAGCGCTGGTCTGAGTAGAGGATTAGCGCGAAAAGTATCTGTTAAGTTAATCATGAAAAAATAAATTTTTTAATTACTTTGTTTTCTGTTCTCAATCCTCTCTCCCCTTGTCTTCTCAAGATAATTCTCAAAATCAGGTCTCCAACTTTTTTCCTCTTCCAAAAAATTTCTAACAACTTCTCGATACTTCTCAGGGTCGCTTGGAATTTTCAAAGAAGCATTAGGGTTTCCCAAAACAATCATTAAATCAACCCAACTATATGGTTGTCCTTTGAATCTATTCTCTTGCAAACGCCACATTGCAGACTGCCGAGAATCATAATCTTCCATAAGTGAAATAACTCAAAAGACTTTAAATGTTTTCTCACTCTCTTACCAACCTATAAACACCGTCAAAACCTCTCCCCATATTTTTAAGCATCTTATACTCCTCTGTTGCTTCAATTTCACCCAAGACTTTTTTTGTTTGCATCTCTATAAAATTATTAAGAGCAGGCATATCTCCACGCAAAAAACACAATTCAACCAAACCATTAATAGCCAAACTAAGAGAGTACTTCACATTAACTGTTGGCTTTTGACGAGAAATATCTGGAAAGCTTCTTCGAACAGTATTCAACGCAGAATAAACCGAAGAAACTTTTTGCTTAACAGGTAACTTTGTTTGCCTAATCTCTGGAAATTCTTCTAAAACATCACTTATAGAAGAATCAAAACAATCAGATCTATACCCTGGAATAACCTCTTCTTTCGCAATCTCTAAAGCTAACTTTTTGTCTTCTTTAGAGTAATTAAATTTAGAACTCTGGGCCAAAACTGCCAGCCCTACAATTTTTTGTTTTCTTGTCATATCCTGAAATATCCCAAAAGGATCTCTATTAACCATACTTTGCAACAGGAATCTTCCTTTTTAAACCTTGTCTTCTCAAACCCAATACTCAAAAACCTTATCATAAGGAATAAACCATTTTGCCACCTCCTTCCTAGAAGCTTTCTCCATTATCTTTCTAAAAAGCCTAATAGAATTCCCATGTGCCGAAATCGCAACGTTCACTTTATTTTTTCTAACATATTTCCTAAGCCACTTTATAAAATCGCCAACCCTTTTTTCTACATCTGCAAAACTCTCACCTTTCGGCGCTTTTACATTATACCCTCTATGAATTGCGTCATATTCCTTAGTTCCAAAAATCCTTCCAACTTTTTTCCTTAATTCAGAATTCATATTAACAAACAAATCCCCATTTCTTTTCAAGTCCAAAAGTTTTCTCCCAACTTTTTCAATAAACCTTTTATGGCTCGTGCCTTCAAAAACTCCATAACTCCGTTCAATCATCCTATCATCGATAATTATCTTTTTACATTCTGGATGAAACTTC
>CAYQQA010000016.1:0-11021 GCA_964419805.1 Candidatus Woesearchaeota archaeon | reverse complement strand
AAAAAATAACTTATTCTTTATTTCCTGAAGGGGCCATAGCTCAACGGGAGAGCACGTGACTGAAGATCATGGTGCCCGGGTTCGACTCCCGGTGGCCCCATACTCGTTTTCAAAAGCTTTATAAAAACAGATTTCTTAAATATGGCATGGCAGAAAAAAAAGAGGGGTTTGGAAATACCAGTTATACTCTTGGTATAATAAGTATTGTCCTGGCATTTTTTAGTCCTCTTGCAGGCCTGATAATTGGAATCGTGGGGTTGAACTTAAGCAAGAAAGAAAGGAGTTCTCTTGCGTTGAGAGGAAACAAACTTAGCAAAGTTGGATTGGTGTTGAGTGCAATCATCCTTGTGATTTATATTATCTTGGCTATCGTCGCAATTTCGCAAGGTGAAAGTGCTCCTAATTTCCCTGTATAAAATGAGAAAAATAAAAAAAGCCCATGAGGCTGAAAATGTTTTTTCAAGAATGAATAGTAAAGGCGCGATGGAAATGAGCGTCGGAACACTTGTAACAATAGTTCTGTTAATGGCTGTTTTAATTCTGGGAATTTTTTTGATTCAAGGAATTTTCGGAGTTGCGAAAGGGGCAATAGATCTAACAGAGCAACAATTGAGGGATCAAATTCAAAAACTATTTACAGAAGACAAGAAAGTTGTTATTTATCCAGAGTCTGGTTTTTTAGAAATTAAGCATGAAGAAAAAGATGCCATAGGACTTGGTATAAAAAATCTCGCAGAGTCTGGGAGTGGGACGAATTATTTTTCCTATGAGATTACCAATCGGGGCGGAAACTGTGACAGCAGTGTCAATCCGGATAACTGGGTTACCGTCGGTCGATCAGATGAGGATATTCCTTTACTGATAGGAGAATTTTATTCAACTAAAGTTATCTTTGAAATTCCTTTGGGCACCCCATTATGTACTGCAAGGTTCAGGGCAGATGTTGAAATTGACGGAGTCCCTTACAAATCAGAATCGTTCGATATTGCAGTGAAAGCATAAAATAATTTTTAAACTTGTTTTTCTTTAAGTTTTTATGAATTTGAAAATTTACAACACTTTGTCTAGGAAAAAAGAAATTTTTAAGCCGTTGGGAAAAACTGTCGGAATTTATTCTTGCGGGCCCACAGTTTATTGGTATCAACACATTGGAAATTTGAAAGCATATTTGTTTTCTGATTTGTTAAAAAGAGTTTTGAAGTTTAATGAGTACAAAATTAAGCATGTGATTAATGTGACTGATGTTGGACATCTTGTTTCAGACAGCGACGAAGGCGAGGACAAAATTGAAAAAGCTGCGAAGAAGGAGGGAAAAAGCGCGCGCGAAATTGCAGAACGTTATTTTAAAATTTTTAAAAACGATTTAAAAAAACTTAATATTATCGAGCCTGATATTTGGAGCAAAGCGACTGAGCACGTTAAAGAACAAATTGAACTTTTGAAAAAATTGGAGAAAAAAGGTTTTACCTACAAGACTTCTGACGGAATTTATTTTGACAGTTCGAAGTTTAAAAATTATGGGAAATTGGCAAGGCTGGATGTTAAAGGCTTGCAGACTGGAAAAAGAATTAAATTTGGGGAAAAGAAAAATAAAACAGATTTTGCATTGTGGAAATTTTCGAAAGAGAAAAGACAACAGGAATGGAAAAGTCCATGGGGTGTCGGTTTTCCAGGCTGGCATTTAGAATGCAGTGCTATGTCAATGAAATATCTGGGAGAAAGTTTCGACTTCCACACTGGCGGAACAGATCACATTCCAGTCCATCACACGAACGAAATTGCACAAAGCGAATCAGCGACCGGGAAAAAGTTTGCCAAATACTGGATGCATGAAAATTTTCTGGTTTTCAAAAGGAAAAAAATAAGCAAGAGCTCGGGTGGACTTTACACTTTGGACGAGTTGGAAAAAAATGGGGTCAAACCTCTTTATTATAGATATCTTATTTTTACAAACCATTACAAAAAACTTCTTTTTTTTTGTTTGGAAATTTTGAAAAAATCTCAAGAATCTTACAATCGGCTGAAAAATTTAATTTCAGAAATTAAAGATGACAAAAAAATTAATAAAAAATATTTGAAAGAATTTCATAAAGCAATCAACGACGATTTGAACAGTTCAAAGGCTTTGCAGATTTTGTGGAGATTTGTTAGAAACGAAAAAGCTGAAGGAAAAATAAAAACTATAAAAAAAATGGATGAGGTTTTAGGACTTGAACTTTTGAAAAAAGAAAAAATTAAAATTCCTGAAAAAATTAAAGAACTTGTAAAAGAAAGGGAAAAAGCAAGAAAAGAAAAAAATTGGAAACTTGCGGATGAGTTAAGGGAAAAAATAAAGAAAAAGGGTTTCGTTGTTGAAGATACTGAAGAGGGAAGTGTTGTAAAAATTTAGTGCAATAATTTTTAAAAAGAATGAGGCATAGTTATTAGGATGGGAAAATTTGAAAAAGATTTGGATGAGATGTTTTTTTATAATGGTTTTAGGGACAGGCCTTTAAATGTGCATGCCACACAATATCAAATAAGAAGTTATAATAGAAGTAGGGACTTGGATAAAACTTTTAGGTAATGTTTCAAGGGAATTTTCTCATGATTTCTCTTTTTGTGTCCGGGAAGATTTAAGCGATATAGAAAAGAAAAGCTATTGCGAGGGCAAAAGAAATTGCTAAGAGGATGTTGGAGTATGAAAAAATTTTGGAGAGTGCGCCGAGTATTGTCAATCCTCAAAAACTTGTGAGATTTGTTGAAGATTCTATGAGGAGAGCAATAGACATAATAACTATTAAGTATGAGTTAGATTTACCTTATTTTTATTTTCCAAATGTTGGAAAAAAAGCAGAGAGATTTAAAAACACAGGTTAAAATGAGAAAATTGGAAACATGGGAACGATAAATATAAAAAAGTGTTTTGATTTTTTTGGACATGAAAAAAGAGTTTGAATTTATAGATTTGAAGTATAAACCACGTAATGATTTAATTTGTTTATTCAAGGTTAAACCGGCCAAGGGTGTGATTTTTAAGAAAGCCGTGAACACCGTTGCATTGGAAAGCAGCGTCGGGACTTGGACAGATATTAAAGAAAGAGATTATGTAAAAAAGTTGAAAGCAAAGGTTTTTTCAATTAAGGGAAATCAGATTAAAGTTGCTTATCCTCAAGAACTTTTTGAGTACGATAACATTCCAAATATTTTATCATCAATTGCAGGGAATATCATGGGGATGAAGGCAGTTAAATCAATTAGACTAGAAGACGTTAGTTTTCCTAAAAAAATTTTGAAAAGTTATAAAGGGCCGAAATACGGAATTTCAGGAATTAGAAAGATTTTGAAAGTTAAAAAAAGGCCGTTGGTTGGAACGATTATAAAACCTAAACTTGGTTTGAAAACAAAACATCATGCTCAGAGCGCTTATGAATCTTGGATAGGAGGATGTGATATAGTTAAGGATGATGAAAATCTTTCTTCGCAAAAGTTTAATATTTTTGAAGAGAGGATTGCGCGGAGTTTAGAAAAGCTTCACGACGCTGAAAAAGAAACTGGGGAGAAAAAAGGTTATTCGGTTAATGTTACTGCAGAGACAAAGGAAATGATAAAACGGGCGCAGTTGGTTGAGGATTTGGGCGGGAAATACATAATGATTGACATAGTCACGGAGGGTTGGGCGGCGGTCCAGACTTTGAGAGAGGCAGGTTTTAAAATGGCAATTCATGCTCACAGAGCGATGCACGCTGCTTTTGACAGAAATCCTGAACACGGAATAAGCATGATGGTTTTGGCAGACTTTGCAAGACTTGCGGGAATAGATCAATTACATATTGGAACAGGAATTGGAAAACTCGAAGGAGATATAAATGACATTGAAGACCTTGCAGAAGAAATTTCAATGAAAGAAGTTAAAGCAACTCACAAAAGATTGAAACAAAATTGGGGAAAGATAAAATCGGTCTTTCCTGTTTCATCAGGAGGCCTGCATCCAGGGCATGTTCCTTTTTTGGTTAAGCATTTAGGAAAAGATTTAATTGTGCAGGCGGGGGGTGGAATTCACGGACATCCTTTGGGAACTATCAGCGGGGCGAAAGCAATGAGACAATCTGTCGATGCTGTTATGAAAAAAATTCCTTTGAAAAAATATTCCAAAGACCATGAAGAACTTAGACTTGCGTTGGGGAAATGGAAAGATACAAAGTGGTGATTAATTTTTTACAGGAACAGTATTATTTTTAAAAAATAAAATTTCTTTGGGATTTAAGAATCGTTTGAATTTTTTGAAAGTTGCTTCTGCATCTTTTGGACCTCTACAACTATACAAATTGAAGTAAAGAGAATTGTGTTCTGGGTAGGTGTGAATTGCGAGATGAGATTCTGACAAAAGGAAAAAAATTGTGCATCCTTGGGGCGAGAATTCATGGATTGAAACATCAAGAATTGTGAATTTTTCTTTTATAAGAAGATTATGTAAAATCAGTTTTAATTTTTTATTTTCGAAAAGCAGATTTCTGCCTATGCTTTTCATGACGCAGGAAATTTCCTGACCTACTGCGGACGATTGAAAATTTACTATCTGGTTCATCTTTCATAATTTCACTTCCTTAATTGGACGTTAAGATTATAACTTTCGGCTTTAAAAAACTTTTTTGTGAACTCTGCGGTTTTTTTTGAATCATAAAATTTGCATGAAAAAACGTCGAGGAAAACTCTGTTCGTTTTATTTGCAAAGTGACCTGAGATTAAAGATGTTTCAATTAGTTGAGTCATTGAAAATCCTGCGACTTCTTCGTCTTCTCCAAAATTCACGACGGTGCAAGGACCAAATCGTTTCATTTTTATAAAATCACAAAGTTCTATCACAAACTGTTTTATTTTTGATTCATTTCTAATTAGCTCAGGGTCACAATTTTTTAAGTCAATCATTGAAGACAATCCCCATGCACCAAGTTTTTTGTACTCTTTTGAGTTCATTTTAATACAGATTAATAAATTTTCAGTTTAAAAACTTTTTGTGGGGGTGTTTCTTGGAGCAAAAAATAAAATAATTAATATGAAAACATCGGAGGGATTGGCTCACTTCGTTCGCATATTAGTAAGTTATTAATTAGAAAAAACCCCAAACCTTTTGTGATTATATTGCTTGAATAAGATGAAATTGGAAAACAAAATTATCAAAACTTGATTTTAGTTGATTAGTTATAAGTATTAGATTGAGCTTTGCCCACAATTTTGAAGTTTTGGATTTTGAAATTTGATATGAAAAGGGTTTTTTGGGCTGGATGAAACTATTAATTATTAGATGATGGAATAATTTTGCTAATTCAAATCAATCAACAAATTTAAAACCTTTATTTTGTTTATTTGCGTATGGTTAAGTTCAGAGAATTCGTGACGTCGAATGGAATTATTGTGTTGGCCGGGAAGGATGCTATGCAAAACGAAGAACTTGTTAATCAGTTTAAAGGTAAGGGAAATTTTATTTTTCACACAGCTAAGCCGGGGAGTCCGTTTTGCGTGATAACTGAAAAGCCGAAGAGCGGAGATAAAAAAGAAACCGCTGTTTTTTGTGCGAAAAGAAGTCAAGATTGGAGAGACAATAAAGCTAATGTATTGGTTCATATTTTCACGGGCAAAGATGTTTTCAAAAGAAAGGACATGGCTTTAGGAACTTTCGGAATTAAAAAGAAAAGAAATATTAAAATAAAAAAGGAGGATATTGAAAAGTTCGGATGACAATCTCACAATTACAACTTGGAAAAAACGGGCTGACTGAAAATTTTATTTTGACAATTGAAAATCATTTTAAAAAACACAAGGTTGTCAGGATATCGGTTTTGAAATCTTGCTGTCGGGATAAAATCTGCCTTCAAGAATTGGGTGAAAAAATTTTGGGCCGGCTTGGTGAAAATTACAGAACGAAAATAATTGGTTATACGATTGTTGTGAAGAAGGGAAAGAAAATGATTGTTTGAGAATATAAATTTTTAAAAATATTGAAAATATAAAATTTTATGGAAAAAGGAGAAGAAGTTTTGTATGAAGGAGAAAAATTAAAAATTACTTATATGGAGCTTCCCCCGATGGGGGGGGTTTTCTCACGAAAATCATGAATTGTGGATTATTTCTTCTGGAGAAAGATATAATCTTCGAAAAGGAGTTTTAAAAAAATTTGCTCTTTCACACATAGATGAGTTGACAAGAAAATTACCTTCGATTCATTATTGGCTTCTTTATGAAATAGATGTTGATGAAACGGGTGAACGGGAAATTTCAATAGGAGATTTTGAATTAGCTTTAAAATCAGCTTATATAAAAGAACAAGAAATGTGTATAGATGGCTTACTGACTGAAAACAGAAACTTAGAATCTCGATTGGATGGAGAATATCTTGGTGAAAACAGTGGGATGGCTAATGGGGGTAAAAAAAGTTGATCCTAAGCCCCAAATAATCTTTCCCCCTGACATTAATTAGAAATTGTTTCAGAAAAGTTTATAAACCCTTTTTCTCAATAAATTTAAGCTAACAGAGCAATCTGTCTAATGCTGAAAAGCGTGGTAAAATGAATGCAATTTATGAAATAGAGGCTCAGGAATATAACAAAAAATTAGCAGAGGCTTTGAAAAAAATTCCAGAGTTTGAAGTTCCTGAATGGGTTTATTTTGTTAAATCAGGGGCTGCGAAAGAGAGGCCAATTGACGACGACGATTTCTGGTTTAAACGGGCTGCGTCGATTCTAAAACAAATTTACAAAAAAAAGATTGTCGGGACGCAGAGATTGAGAACGAAATACGGAAGTAAAAAAAACAGGGGCTACGCGCCTGAAGAATTTAGGAAAGCCGGCGGCAAAATTATAAGAACAATTCTTCAACAAAGCGACAAAGCAGGGTTTACAGAAATCGCTGAACCGGTTAAAGGAATTAGAGAAAGAAAACCTGGGAGAAAATTAACAGAGAAAGGAAAAAGTTTTTTGGAGGGCGTGAAATGAAAGATAAAAAACAAGAAAGAAAGGAAAAACTTGCGAAGGCCGGAAGGCGGGCTAAGTGGGCTCCAGTTTGGGTTGGGCTAAAAAAAGTTTCGAAAGGAAATCAGAGAAACGCTATGCAGACAAGCATGAAAATCACAAGACATAAAAGAAATTGGAGAAGAACAAAACTTCACATCAAACCAAGAAAACAAAGGAAATCACATTTAGGATAAAATGGCGAAAAAATCAAAATCAAAAAAAGAAAATGTTGTTGAAAGAGAATATGTAATTCCACTCGGGAAAGAAATAAGGAAAGTTCCGAGATACAGGAAAACTGAAAAAGCTGTGAAAGCCGTTAAGGAATTTTTAGCTAGGCATATGAAAATTTATGACAGAGATTTAAATAAAATAAAGATTGACAAGTATCTTAATGAATTTCTTTGGGCGCGAGGAATTAAAAATCCTATGAGAAAAGTTAAAGTTAAAGCTGTAAAAAATGAAGAGGGAATTGTGAGGGTGGAACTTGTTGATTATCCTGCAAAGTTGAAGTTTAAAAAAGCAAGAGAGGAAAAACTTGTTAAGAGCGCTGAAGAAATAAGCAAGAAAAAGAAAGAAGAGAAGAAAGCTTCTGAAGAAACTGAGAAAAAGCCTGAAGAGGAAAATAAGGAAGAAGAAAAAGAGAAAGCGAAGGAAGGAGCTAAGGAAATGCAGAAGATTCAGGAAACGCAGGGAAAACAAATGCAAAAATTAAGTTCTGAATTAAAAGAGCCAAAGCACCAACAAAGAAAGGCTTTGGCGAAATGATAAAAATGAAAATAGAACCTTTAAAACCCTCTTTTGATGCAGATATACATAAATATGCAACAGCTGTGATTGCTTCAGGAATTCCTTTTCCCATTGAAGGATATTTAACTGAAGAAGCGTTGGAAAAAGGACACACATTTTGGCATAATTATAGTATAGCAAGAGGCATAAGTAAACCAGTTCCGATAAGATTTATTGACGGGGAGGGCAGAGTGGTTAGAGCAAAAGAATCTAAATTAAAATGTGAAATTTGTCCTGATTTGTTTAAGAAAGTAAGGGGTAACACAGTTGACTGATAATTTTTCTTCTAAGTTTCAAACTATTTGCCCACTTTGCATAAGCATTCCATCCTTGAAATGTTTCCAAAAAATTTAAATACACAAATTAATTAGGTAATACATAATAAAAATAAGGGGTAAAAACAGATGTTTATTATGAATATATTTAATACTGTTTTTACTTAGAAATTTAGTATGAAATCACATAGCTCAAAAAAAATAATTGACGTGATAAAGAAAAATAAGATTGTTACTTCTTCGGAAATTGCTGAGGTTTTGAATGTTTCATGGAACACGGCAGACAAGTGGCTTTTAGAGCTTGCATTTGAGGGAAAAATTCAAAGAATAAAAAAACAAGGGGTTAATTTATGGATGCTGAAGTAAATTTTAATTCAAAGGCGCAAACTACAATTTTTGTAATTATTGCAATATTAGTGATAGCAGTAATAATTTTGTTTGTTTTGTTTTTTCAGGGAGGAGAGCCTGATGTTGACATAAAGCCTGAAGAGAATCCTTCTTCGTTTTTGGAAACGTGCATTAAAGACAGAGTTCTCGAAGGAATTGACATTTTGTCTTTGCAGGGAGGATATATAGAACCTGAACTTTACAGAACTTTTTATTTTGAAGATGAAGAACCACAAAATGTTGCGTATTTGTGCTATCAGGAAAATTATTATCTACCCTGCGTAAATCAAGTGCCGACACTTTTCAATCACTTGGAAAAGGAAATAGGATATTACATAAAAGACGATGTGAAAGATTGTTTTAGCAGTTTAGGCGATAGTCTTGAAAGCCAGGGCTACACCGTCAATGCGAGGTACAACGGGTTTGATGTTGATATTAGAAAAGAAAACACAATTATTTTAATAGATGGAGAATTAATTTTAACAAAAAGCGGAGAAACAACAAGGGAAGGTTTGTTCAGAGCGAGGATTCCTAACAGGCTTGGTAAAATCGCAAAGGTTGTGCAGGAGATTCTGAGTCAGGAAGCGAGGTTTTGCAGTTTTAGTAATTTAGGTTACATGATAACATGGCCAGAGTGGAAAATAAATTCGTTCACGACGAGTGAAGGGGCAAAAATTTACACTGTTGAAAATAAAGAAAGCGGAGAAAGTTTCAGGTTTGCTATAAGAACTTGCGTTCTCCCTCCAGGAGCTTGATAAATGGATAAAAAAAACTTAATTGTGGTGATTGCAGTTGCAGAAATAATTTTAATTTTAGGCATGACTTTTTCAAATGGCTATACTTTGGGTCAGAATTTTCGGTCTGAAAAAATTGTGAATTCAAACGACGGGAAATTTAAAGAAATTTTGGGAAAATCTCTTGATTTTATGATTGATTTTTTTTCAATAAAAGAACTGAGGCTTGTTTCTGCAGAGGAAATTGAAATGCATTGCTGTCCTGAGTTGAAAAACGGCGGTTTGTGCATAGATATTCCTTCGACAGAAAGCAGTAAATGCAAAGTTGAACCGCTGGCAACTGAGTGCGAAAACACCAACACATGTTCTATTGGTTGTTGTGTAGGCGAGGAAGGACTTTGCTCGACAAACGCGCCTAAAGGAGAATGCTTGTCTAACAACGGGTTATGGAAAGATGATGAATCTTGTACGATTAATGAATGTCAAGTTGGGTGTTGTGTCTCTACAGGATATGAAATCATTACAGAAAATGCATGCGCTTATTTTTCAGAGGAAGCAGGAGTTGAAAAAGATTTCAGGGCTGAAATAACAACACAACAAGGATGCTCTGCTTTGAAAACAAGTTCTGTGGAAGGTGCTTGTGCGAGAGAAGGTTTTTGTTTTATCACGACTCACTCAAATTGTGTAAGCAACGGCGGTGATTTTTTTGAAGATGAAAAATGCTCGAATCCACAAATTGAAAGCGATTATAATTATGATTATGAACCAGAGTATGATAAAACTTGTTTCGAGGACAACATTTACTGGGAAGACTCTCAGGGAAACATTGAAGAGCTTGCAGTGAATGGTGGTTGTCTTGAACAAAATAAAAAATGCGATTACAACTCAAACGGCGATGCTTACTGCAAAGAGCTTTCTTGCCAAGATGATTACTTTGAAAATAAATTTGACAGAGAACCTGAAAACGGAGAAAGTTGGTGCATTTACGACGGGCGAACAGGAGAAGGCAAGGATCCTGTTGGAAGCGAACACTACATTGCGCATTGTTTTGAAGGAGAAGTGAGCGAGGGTAGACCTTATGAATTAACATCTTCATACAGAAAAAAAATCTGCGCTGAGAGAATTTTGCAAAAAGCTGATGGAACAGAGTTTGTAACCGCAGAGAAAGTTGTAAATTTAGGGAGTCAATGCAATGAATACGGGATTGTGCAGGTTGTGAAACCAGACAGAACAACAATTGATAACACAGAAGCTTTAGAAGCGTGCAAGGCAAATGAACACTGTGATATTGAAGGTTTTTACGTTGACGAAGAATTCCAATTTTTTGCGTGTATTCCAAAACATCCTGTGGGCAGTGATTTAAACGACGACGGTATTGATGACGGGCTTTGCAGTTTCAAACAAACATGCAAGGTAATATATAAGAAGGGAAACAATTTTGATGATTGGGATCCTATCGGCAACAAGGAATGTGAAAAAGATGTTTTTGCAGAAAGAATGAATGATTTTTGCACTGCGCGGGGTGACTGCGGTTCTTACATAAATTACATAGGCTACGGAAGTGACAACATTGAAATAATTCCAAAAAAAGGGCACAAGATAGATGATGATGGAAATGAAGAAGACGAGGAGAGCAGTGGTTGGCCGTGTGTTAACGGAATGATTTGTGATTATGAAGCTATGCAAGAGTATATGGGGAGGGAAGGGATAGAAAGAATAGATGCTTACTTGAGGGCTAGGTTCTGCACGGTAGACCTTAAATGCGGAGATGTTTCATGGGAAGATTATAAAGAAAACAAAAACCCCTCAGATGATGATCATGGGACTTTTTTATCTTTTGAAAGAGTTGC
>CAYQQA010000015.1:0-11244 GCA_964419805.1 Candidatus Woesearchaeota archaeon | reverse complement strand
GATTTCCCTCTCAACATGCCTGAAAAATTTCAGCAATTTACTCCCCGCAATGTCACCTTCCTGTTTTTTAGTTTCCGCCTCGAGTAAAATAAACTCAAAATCTTTTTCTTCAGCATCCTTCTTTATTTTTTCCAAATCTGTTTTTTTAACTTCAAAAAAATCTTCTGAAGGATTTTTAATAAATTCCTTTGCAGCGTTTTTAAATTTTTCAAAAGTTTCTTGGCTAAGCGCTGCAAGAACATTTCTGTGTCTAAAAGTCGGATCAATCAAAATAATCGGCGACTTTAATTTTGATTCATTTAAATCTCTTAAAACAATTTTTTTATTCTTGTGATGTTTTTCTATGTCTATGACTAATTTATCTTTTATCTTTGACAAATTTTTTAAAAGCTTCTCAAAACTTTTGTAATAAAAAACAAGAAGTTCCAATGCATATCCCGAAAAACCGCCGATGTAAGATTCAGCCCCGTAGCATTTTTGTGCGTGGCAAAAAGTTTTAGCCAATTTAACCTCGTCCAAAATTTTCTTAGATTTCATTTTTTTATTTATGTATTTCACATGAGAATAAGACAAGTCTGTGATGTTCTCAGCGTCCTCGGGCTTTGAAGCTTTCATGACGGGAATTACTTCGAAAACAAGATTTTCATTTACTTTGATTCTAAAATAATCTCTTGAGCCGTGCACTTTTTCTTTCTCAATTTTTCCCAGAATTTCCTCCGTAATTTCAGAAATATTTTTCCCAGAAGAATCTTTTCCAAACCTCAAAAAAATATCTACATCGTATTTGTCTTTTTTTATCATTGTTTTTTTTGCAAAACTTCCTCCGATAAAAACTTCAGAATTCAAATTCATGTTTTTGATATTGTCTTTAACTTTTTTCAAAAAATCATCCAGCTTTTTCCTAATTTCATCCTGTTCTTTTTTATCAGGATTTATTCTTTCTAAAACTTCATTTAAAACAGAATTAATTTTTTTCATTATTTTTTAAAGAACATCAACTATAAAAATGTTTTTGACTTTTCTATTTTTCTTCAGGCTTCTTAATCTCTTTAATTTCCGCAGCGCTTTGCCTCAATGTAGACGCCAAGTCAATAATATATTTGCCTTCTTCAAGTTTGTAAATCAACGGTCGGTCCTTTCTAAATAAATTAACAAGATCAATCTGGAATTTTCCTTCACCCGTTACTCTTATTGACTCGAGGTCAAGAATCACCGGCGCATCCTCTTCGTGAAGCCCGACCATTTCCCTCACATCTTTCTCTATTTTTGTTTTGTCTTTTTCAGGAATTTCTATGGGGTTTTCTTTTACCTTTTGAATCTGTTCTTCTCTTATGTAGAAAAAAAATTTTCCCCCGCAATCTTGACAACCATTCAAAAGCTCCCGACTGGCTATAGGAATAATTCGCGAACATTTCACGCATTGATGTGGCATAATTAACAAAAACTAAGGAACTTAATAAATTTAATGGTGATTTTCTTTAAGTCTTTCAGAGCATATTGAGTAATTTAAAAGTAGTAACAATAGAAAGATTTATAAACCTTCTTGTATAGTGTTTTTTACTTTAAAGTAGGCTAAAAAGTCCAAACGTACTATGAAACAAAAATTATCCATAACTATTGATGAAGAGAAAATGAAAGAGATAAATGAAATTTTAGAAAAGGGTTTTTTTAGAAATAAATCTCATATTTTGGAATTTGCATTAATTAAATTTTTGGAGAACTACGATGGCCAATCAAAATTATGAAGTAGCTAAAAAAGCATTTGGAGAGAACTCTGCAAAATTAATTAGAGATAATTACCCAGAAAGCTTAGATAATACAGAATTTTTGGATTACATTTCTAAAAGATGTAAAACTAGAACAAATGCAAAAAATGTGCTGAGTAATATTGAGAATTTATTGTACCTGAAAAATTCATATTTAAATGAAAATAAAGATAGAAAAGAAACAGAAAGCGAAGGAGATTTGGAGGGCATTTTGCAAAGAGCAGGATATGACCACAAAATAATTGGAGATGTTGAAGAATTGGCAAATTTTGAAAAGTTTTACGCTCCAGATGAAGTTTTATGTACATATAATAATCCCAGACAAAGGTTGAAAGATTATCATATGCTCGTTTTGTCTAAAAAAGATATAGATAAAATAAAACGAAGTAAGAGTCCTCAAAGAGAAGATGGATATAGTACAAGTTTATTGAACGTTCAGATACATAAAAAACATAATAATGTTTCTATTAAGAGTCGTTATAACCACTCAGTCAATAATCCAGATGCGGTGTATTCCAATAACTTAGAAAAAATTGCTCCTGGCTTAACTACTGCTGTTGAAAGAAAATTGGGAATAAAAATTAACCGTAGAAATGATGAAGATTTGCCAGATAATTTAAAATTAGCAGGAGATCATGTTATTAGTTATTGGATTGAAAGAAATAACATATATGTTGGAGAAGATGTTTATGTTGATAATGATGAGGTTCATTGGATTGATCCTAATCAAGAATTGATTGTGGATCAATTTTTAATTAATTTTAAGGATAAAACAGTTAAAGATTTACTTGGAACAGATAATTCTTTGCTCCAAGAGGATTTAGAAAGAGCGTTAAAAGAAAATAAATTGGATTTAAAAAAACAAAAATGAAACTAAATATTAAACATGGGAGAATTGTAGGAATTGGAGAACAAGACTTAAACCCAGTTCTACCAACTACAGATTTATCTTTTATAGAAAACAAAGATTTGTACAAAGAAATTAGGAATTACATAAAAAATGATCATCCGAATCTAGAAAACAAATTAATTTTTCAAAATGGAGTGATGAAACACTCAAACCCTCGTCTAGCAGTTGCTGTTGATATGTATTTAAAGGATCATTCACCAGAATACAGACTCGCAACACAAGTAGATTTAGAAAAGGATTTATCTAAATTCAGAAATTTTTATGTAGATTCAGGATTAGCATTAAGAAATGTAACTGAAGCAAATAGTGAACAAGCAGAACACATCTTTAACCAATTGAAACAAAGAGGAGTTTCCGTAAAGGATTTTCCAATTTGGTTGAATTTAAGAGGGTTAGAGCTTGATAGAGAATTAAACTTCAATTTAACAGACGAATCAGAATATTCAACTGAAAATTCATTAAATTGGGAAAATGGAACAAACTATTCAAAAGTAAATAAAACAGGTCTGCCAAGAGAAGTTGATAGAAAATCCAATAGACAAATTTGGACAGCCAATCACGCTTTGTCGAGGGGTTGTCTGGGCGGGGACTCGGATCTGTATTCGGGCTATTCGGATTTGTCGTATTTTGGCGACGATGGTAGGGTGGTGGTTGCGAGAATTGCGTAAGCAATTCGAGTTTCGCGCGCTGAGAAATTAATCCAAATCTTTATTAACAAATTTTTATTTTAAAGATTCCTAACCGCAAGGTTAGGCCACACGTCAATTTATTTGCACGTTGTTTTAATTTATTTTAAGTCAGTAAATTCAACTTTAATAGATAGTACCTTTTTATAAAAGCGAAAACCTAAAAAAGTGTAGGCAGAGAAACTCTCTGGTAATCGGTAAATTGGCTATTTCCATTGTCGAGGGGTTATCTGAACAGGAACTCGAATCTGAATTCGAACAATTCGAATTTGTCGAATTCTAACGACAATGGTAGAATGACTTAACCTTGCGATTTAGCAAAATGAAAACATACAAAAATCTTTATGATAAAATCATCAGATTAGATAACTTATTTCTTGCTTGGAGAAAGGCAAGAAAAGGCAAAACAAAGAAAGGTTATGTTATTAAGTTTGAAAAAGATTTAATAACAAATTTGCTCAAATTACATGAAGAGTTAAAAGCTCAAACATATTCTTCTAAACCTTTACAAAATTTTATTTTGAGAGATCCAAAAACTCGCAAAATTTCAAAATCAGATTTTAGAGATAGAATTGTCCATCATGCCTTAATAAGAATTATTGAACCAATTTTTGATAAAATATTCATTCATGACTCATGTGCTAATAGAAAATGGAAGGGAACTTTATTTGCATTGGATAGATTTACTCAATTTCAAAGAAAGGTGACAAACAATCTATCTAGAGAAGGATATTGCCTTAAAGCAGATATAAAGCATTATTTTCAGGAGGTATATCATAAAATCTTATTAGAAATTATTTCAAGAAAAATAAAAGACGAAAAAGTTCTTTGGCTAATTAAACAAAATTCTAAAGAATTTTAATAATAAAACTAAAGGAATGCCTCTTGGAAATCTAACTTCACAATTCTTTGCTAATGTTTATCTTAGTGAACTAGATTATTTTGTAAAACACACATTGAAAGCAAAATATTACATAAGATATGTTGATGATTTTGTCCTTTTGCACAAATCTAAAGAACAATTAGAAGTGTGGAAAAAAGAAATTAATAGCTTTCTTTGTAATAAATTAAACCTTGAACTCCATGCAGATAAATCGAGAGTAATAAATATTTCAAGAGGCATAGATTTTGTTGGATTTAAAAATTTTTATTATCATAGACTTCTAAGGAAAAGAAATATCAGAAAGATTTTATTTAAAATAAGAAGATATGTTAAGGGAGAGATTTCTTGTGAAAAGTTTAAAGAAATATTTCAAGGTTGGAATGCTTATGCAAAGTGGGCAAATACTTTAAAGTTCAGAAGAAAAGTATCCAAAAAAATAAAAGCACTAAAATTACAATCTATTTAGTCTCAACTCTATTCCAAATTCTAAATTAACTGAACTCAATATCATAAAGTACAATGCTTGAAATCTTTTTAAAAATTTATTTTTTCACCGATTCAACATCAATTCAATTTTCTTAGGATTCTTTTTTATTTCTTTGACAACTGTCGCAGGTCCGATAATTGTAACTGCTCCAAAATCTCCGCCGGCCAAAGCGTTCGCAAGTCCTTTTTTCATCTTCCTGAAAAAACCAGCTTCACCGTTTCCCGCAATGACCGCGAGTTCAATTCCTTTGAAATTTTTTATATGCCCAATCATAGCCATTGTGTCGCCGATAAGTCGCGTTTCCTCGTCAGGTTTCAGCCTTCCCTGAAGAATCAAAATATTATTTCCCAGCACAACGTTCAAAATTTTCCTGATCCTCTCCGTGCTGTCCGAATCCCGAATTTCCGAAAAAGGCATGAACTGAATTGAAAACCCTTTTATTTTGCCAAGACTTTTTTTTGCCATTTTAACGTTTTAGTTGTTTTTTAAAATCCTTCGCTAAATGAAAAAAACTTTTTTCCAGCGAGTTAAGTTTAGATTTCATGCGGATTGTTTTAGTTGATATTGTGAATATTATTGTTAACAAAAATATTAAAATTGTTTGTTCAAATGTCGGCGAATCCCCAACAATATACCCGACAGCCACTGCCAGCGAAAGCACAACCAAAATCCAAATTATTACATCAGTCAATTTCATTTTATAAAAAATGAGCCTGCCCATAACAAAATTGCAAGAGCCAGCAAAACCCATATAACAATCGTCCTCCAATCAAATTTATTTTTCCCCACCATTTTCCTCTTTTATATTATACGAAATCTTTATTTTTAAATTTACTTTATTTTTTTTGTCAGCTTAAAAATTGACTCATAAAATTCTTCAAGGTTATTTCCGTATTTCGCGCTGATTCCTATAACATCGTATTCCGGAAACGCTGCCTCGATTTTTTTCACATCAGCCTTCCGCAAGTCAACTTTATTCGCGATGATTAAAACCGGAATTTTTCTCGCAACGAGATTCCCAATTATGGTAATATTAACCTGATTGTAAGGATTTTCTGTAGCGTCGAGTACAATAACCACAACATCCATGTCGTCGAGCCATTTAATACTGTCAACAACTCCTTGCGTAGCTTCCTTAGCTCTTTTTTTCGCGTCGGATTTTTTCATTTTGTATTTAAGAAATTCCTCATAATCAATTTTAGTTGCAATTCCCGGCGTGTCAATCATTTTGAAAACCATCTTTTTCCCTTTGTAGCTTATTTCAACTCTTTCTTTAAATTGAACGTTTCGCGTTTCGTGCGGAATTTTACTAACACTTCCAATTTCCTCGCCTGTAAAATCTTTGCAGATTCTGTTTGCAAGACTTGTCTTTCCTGCATTCGGCGGCCCGTAAAAACCGAGCTTTACATCTTTTTTATTCCTGAAAATACTTCCAAAAATTCTTCTAAAAAAACTTTTTATTTTTTTCATTGCCATATTATTGTTTTGTGAGTATTGTTTATAAATATTTCATCACTCCACTATAGTCTTCTCCTAAATGGTCCTGTTCTGGGCGGAACTCCTCTCGGCGGATTCTTAACTTCTTTCTTGCTTTTATAAAATAAATTAATTAACGGCAAGTCAATCATCCCTGTCTTTTTCCCTTTGAATTTTTTCATAGCATAATTAATCTGCTCAGAATTCCACCGCGCCTTTTTTAATTTGCTTCTTATTTCATCATCGCTGACTCCCTTCTTTTTTTGAATGTTTATAAAATTAAGTATGTTAATCAAATTATTTCTATTCCTGAACAAATGAGCCTCGTATTTATTTTTATACCACTGGTGGAGAATAAGATAAACCACAAAAGCCACGATTAACAAAAACACAACAATCAAAGTAAAAAACACCCATTTAGAAACACCCAGCTTTTCATTCAACGGTTCTGAAGTTTGTACATTGAGATTTTCAATTCCCGGAGAAACAAATGCAGGAAGGTCAATAAATTCTATCTCTTCAGTAGTCGAGAAAACATAATTGGTACCAGGCCCAGCCAAAATAGCATAAACTGAACCAGATCCCTCGCCATAATTTTCCTTAAAAAATAAATCATCCATCTTATGAATAAACAGATAATAATCATAATCAACCGCGTTTTTTTCATCAATATTTACTTCAAAGAAATTAACCAAAAACTCACTTCGCCCCCCCTCAATAGATGAAATTTCTTTAAAATTTATTTTCGCGTCAATGTTGTCCTGTGCCCACAAAAAAATAGCGTCTGAATATTTACCTTCATCGCTGGTTTCATATGTTTCCGTAGACACACTCTCGACCCTGTCAAGATCAATATTTTTTTCCTGCGTCGGAAAAGTAAAAGAATTTATCTGCTTTGTTGTCGAAATTGTGTCGGGCAAATCTATTTGCGACAAATTTGCAACAATCTTCAAATATTCTTCTTCACCCAAGGCATTTTCATAATTACTTTTTATATCTTCAAGAGATTTTTTACTACCGTTAATATCCAAAACATTTTCTAACACTGATTGATAAAAAACAGGGTAGTCAGTTATTTTTCCCTCCAGATTTTTTATTTTCTTTTCAAGATTATTAATTGTTAAATTAATCTGCGCAATAGAAGTCTGGACATCGACAGTGAATTTTTTCTCATGGCTCAAATTGTTTGTGTCAGTAATTTTAACACTCACATTGTTTTTTCCGAGAGTGTTAAAAGTGTGTTTCGCCTTGTTATTTGTCTTCGTGGTTTTTGTCCCGTCAAAATCCCACTCATACTTTGAAATGTTCGCATCAGCTTTTTCAACATAAACTGTAAATTCTGTTTCAAATCCAAGAGCAGCTGTTTTAGGGTTCAAATCCACGACCAACGGAATCCCGCCGATTGTGATTTCATCGTCGTAAATTTCCTCCCCTTCAAATCTCAAAACATAATTAATATCTCCTTCATCATCTTCAATTTTAAAACCAGCGTTGTCAAGATAAAATTTTTCAAACCCTGAACTTACTTTTGAAGGTGTTTCAGCAAGATCATAAATTTGTTCTGTTATGACATCTTTTCCGCCTTTTTCATATGAAACTTCAAGTCCGTTTACAGTAATCGTTTGAGTTGCTTCTGAAAATATTTTTATAGGGACAATACACCCATCGCTCCCGCATTCCATATTAAAATTTTCGTCAATATAATCATCCGCAAGTTCCGAAAAATTCCCTGAAGAAAATCCGTCGTTAAATGTAATCGTTCCGGGCGTGTTGAACTTTTTTTCCTCTGCAAAAATGTGGTAAGCTGTCCCAGTATCACATGAACTATCTTCATAACCATGTGTCCGGTACTTGTTGTTTTCCTGCGCAGAAATGCAGACAGAATATTCTGTGTCTTCCAAAGTTAGATAATTAATATCACAATAAACTTCCCCTTGTGTTTGGGGGGGAATTAATGGGCACGTCCCGAGCTCCCTGCTCCCGTTGAATAAATGCATTGTCAACGCACTTCCACCCTCTGTTTTTTCCACCCAAGCTCCGACCCTCACCGATGGAGATTCCTTGACTTCAATTTTCTGACAGTAAAGATTGCTCGTTATCTGATAAGTCTCAGTTGTTTCTTCGCTATCAAAACACCCGTAGCTTCTCGATTCCTCACAAACCTGATTAGACTTTTTTGTGTTGCCGGTTTCATAAACTTCGTCTGCAAGAAAATCAATTTTGTATTGCTGAGAACAAGAAACAGGCGCATTACTGTTAATTGTAAATTTCACAGAATTTATTTTGTCAACATCTCCAGTTACTTTGAATCCCAAAACTTTATTTTGCCCTTGCTCGAGGGAAAAACTTTTTTGCCCTTCTGGTGCACTTCCTTCAAAATCAGAATTACATCCTTCATTGCTACAGTTTACATTTACCTGAGAATTTTCATTTATAATTTTCAAAAGCGTGACACTATTTCCTAAATTATCTGCAAAAAGTGAATCAGAAGGTTCTTGATTAAAACTCATGTTTATCCAACCCCTCAAATAATCAGACGGTGCGTAATTTGTCTCAAGCGATTCAGCAGGGTCACCGACAGAAAAACCTGCAAATATAAAACTCATTCCCATAACAAAAACAAGCGCAAAAACAATCCACCTCTTCATATTTTATAAATGCTTTAGTTGTTTATAAAGATTTTTGAAATTTGAATTTTTGACAATCACAACATGCTAGAATCAAATTTATCTTTTCCAAAAGCATAAAATTAATAAACAGTTTTTTCCTATATTTTCCATGAAAAAGAGCGTACTTATTTTATTTTTATTTGTAGTCTTAGTTTCAACATCTTTAGTCTCACCAGCAACTTATGCAAATTGCGGAGCTGTGTCGGCAGGAGTTCTAAATGGGAAAACTTGCAGAGAGGTAACCGCGTGCGGTTCTTTAAACATAGCAGACTCTTATTATTTGTTGATGAACAATATAAGTGCAGGCGGTTCTTGCATTTTAATATCTTCAGTTGACAACATTGTTTTAGATTTAAACGAGTATGCAATTGAATATGCCACTTCAGTATCGGGTGAACCTCCTCCAGCTGAGTCAAGCATAAGAGGTATTCTTGCTTACGACACTTCCAACTATCTTGAAATAAAGAATGGATTCCTTAAAGATGCGAGCAACTCTACAGAGTATAGCTTTGCGAGCACAATCCAAGATAAAAATAATGTAAGTTTTCATGATATTGTTGTCATTACAAGTGGGATTGGTTCCCAAGGAATAACTTTTGAAAGAGGAATAACCAACTTTAGTGTTTACAATAACAAAATAATAATGTACACTCCCAAAGCAAATCTTTGTTCACATTTTGGGCTTCATCCAACAGGAATTAATCTTCTAAGACAATTTGGTGAAGGGGGAAGAATATACAACAACACAATTACCGGAATAGGAATGAAGGGAATTCAAATAAGCAGTTGCGGGCAGTGGCCTGACGAAAATCCTCTGAGGATTTATGATAACTACATAAGTCAATGGAGTCCTGTGCGTGATGGATATGCGATTGCGGTTGAAGATAACAGTCCTTATCCTAATAAATGTGGTTACCCTATTGAAATATTTAGCAATACAATCAACCAGACTAACGGCAGAGGAATAATAATTGCAGGTCAATTTGGTGAATCAGATAATGGTCCCCAAAGGGTTGAAGTTTATGATAATTATGTTGAAGTTAGAGAAGGATGGGATTGCGAATATGATACTGCAGGATTTGGTGTTGGAATCAGGCTGAGATTTGGTGCAGGCCAAAATTATGTCCATGATAATTACGTAAGATCTTTTGGAGGTATTGGTGTTGCTAACGGGACGGGTTATCTGTTAGGTCCGCGAGACGGCGCGGCGGCTATAGGAATTTACCCCGGTTCTTCACCACCCTATGGAGGAGGAAATGTTTTCGAAAACAATCATATTGAAGTAAGTACGAACTCTATTAATTATGGAAATTATATCGGAGCTATAGCGGGAAGAATCTCAGACGGAGCCTACCCTGGAACCGTATCTTTACCTACACACTACAAAAACAACACTTTTGTAAGCAATAATTTTGTTTTAGGTTTTTCTCATAGAATTGGAATTGATGGTTCAAGTTTTAACGATTTTTTCGAATCAAATAAATTGGTACAAAGTTCCAACCCTTTGGATTTTGAAACTATTAATGCAGGTAGAGCTGGTTTTGGTTCAGGAAACATAACTTTCTTTAACACCACAACAACCGGGTTGGCTGATGTTGATGACATTTCTTTTTATGATTCAGGAGGAGATTATTTTTTCAACTTCGGTTCCGCGTGGGCTTTAAATGTTCAGGTTAACAATGGGGCAACACCGATTCAAGGAGCACAAGTTGACATTTATTATTCAAACAACCAACCTGCAACAGGAATTATAAATTATCTTAGTAGTTACAGATATCCTACAACCGGTTTGACAGATGTCAACGGAGAATTCAATACAGGTCTTCAAGAATATTCTTACGATGGATACTATCCAAGCCCGACAAAAACCGATTTCATTCCTTACATAGTCAATGTAACCTATCTCGGAGAAATCCAATCACAAGTTGTTAATTTAGACAGTCCTCAAACATTAAATTTCTTTTTCGGAGGAAGCTCACCAGACATAAACACCGACGGTAAAATAAATGTTATTGATTTGGCAATCGTAATTTTCTGGCAGGGAAAAACAGACACAGACCCAGACTGGGATGACTACCTGCATCTTGATTTAAATGAAGACGGCGCTATCAACTGGGACGATGTTCAAATTGTGCTGAGTTATTTGTGATGATCTATGAAAATTAATTTAAATTTTTTAATTTCTTTTTTTAAGTAATCGTTTCCTATTATGTTCAAAGTTTTCAAATTCAAAAATCAAAAATCTTCACTTCGTTCAGGAATAATGGAAAGTTAATTTAGCAAAACCAACCCCACTTATCGCAATTTCTATAATTTAATTAAAAAGAAATCTCCATCTTTGAAGATGGAGTAGGTTTCTCCAGAAAT
>CAYQQA010000014.1:0-11682 GCA_964419805.1 Candidatus Woesearchaeota archaeon | reverse complement strand
AAAACCAAAGGTGCATCCTGTGTTCCTCCTCTATGCTTCGGAAGATACTTCCTTGAAAAATTCAAAAGAACATCCGAAAGGAGCATAATAGCCATCTCGTCCCCGTCACAGTCCCTCCTTATTGCAGCATGCATAAAAGGACTTGCAAAACCCCCCAATGTATCTGAAAAACCAATAAACCTACAAATCACTCCTGCACAATTATGCGGAGCCATACAAACTCCCAACTGCCCGACAAGATCTTCCCTTGATTTAAGATTATGAAATTTTTTCAAACCATAAATTCTTTCCAATTCCTCATCAACAAAATTTGCCACCCTCATAAAAACATCATCGGCTCTTTCATCAGGAGAAACATGACAACTCGGAAGAAGAATATCATGAGGCTTCAATTCCAAAATCTGATGTTCATTAACAAGCGCCTTTCCATAAACATCTTTATCATAACCCAACTCTTTAAGTTTTTCAACACTGACTGAAATTTCTTCCGGCTTAAACGCAACTAAAGGCATTTCTGTAACGTCATACCTCACAGTCCCGTCTTTATTAACCTGCAAATTATACTTGGCCCTCAAAAAACCCTTTGTCAAATTTTCTAAAGATTTGTCCTCTGAAGAAACCCCCCTCACCCCTTTAATCAAAACAGGAATTTCATCTTTTCTTAAACCCAGCTTTTTCACAGCATCGGCAAAATAATGTTCAATATCTAAATTTTGCCTAACATAAGGATTGCCCGGCCTCTCAACACCTTCAATTTCTCTCTTAAAACTTTTTTCTTTCAAACTATAAAAATAATATTTCCTTGTACATTTACTGCCACAAATTTCGCAAGAAGGATAAATTGTTTCCCTATCACATTTTTCACAAAACATCAAAGGAAAATCACTTCTAATTTTTCCAGCTTTCACAGCCTCATTAACGCTCCTAAATCTTCCTCCCTCCGAACCAACCGGAAAAAGTATATTCGGACTCCCTGTAAGTTTTCTTAACTTCGCCTTTTCAGGCCTCCCCATCCTCGCACCAATAAATTCTCCAGCCTTATCTTTAATCCTCGATTCACAAAAACCATTCACAATCTCCAAAACATCTCCCTCATCAAAAAAATATTTCCTAAAATCAACTTTTTCCTTCAAAAAAAACCTCTCCTCTGAAAAACCAATTCCCAAATTAAACAAAAACGCTTTGCTTTGCTCCTTTCCCAAAACAACATTTTCAATAGTAACTTTATGATCAATTCCCAAAAACTCCAACGCCCGCTTTCCCTTTGCAAATTTCTCCTTATCATTCTTCGTATAAGGAAAAATAACCTTCCCCTCAACCCAAGCTTTCGAAAGCCAATTTATCAAAGAATTAAATTCATCTAAAGAAATCTGCGTCCAATAAAAAATATGTGAAGGATGCAAAGGAATTTTAAATTTCCTACTCAAACCAACAGCATCCTCAAAACTAACATCAAACTCATTCAAATCAATTTCTGGATATTTTTTTTTCAAATCAAGTTTCCACCATTCTTCAACATAACCTGACTTAATCAGCTGAGCATTCCTGTTTGCAACATCACTGAAAGGAAAAAGAATATCTCCCAAATAAATAATTTCTTCAACATCTTTGTAAACTTTTCTCGCTTCACTTTTTGAATTTAATTTCTTAACACTTCCATCAACAAGTTTAACAATAGGTCCTTCAATCGAATCGCAAGAAGTTACAGCACACCCTTTTGTCGGTTTTTCAATCTTAAGTTGAGTTCCCACGGCAATAAAATCATCAGTTATCGCCATAGTTGCAGGATGTAAAGAAGTCGCACTGAATCCAGAACTTCTTCCCCTGCCATATCTAAATCTAAAACCTCCGGCCCTTCCTGGATGCCCAAAAATCGGCCTGCCCGCAACAATATCTTGAATATACGTCGGAGAGGTATCTGTTTTTCCCTTCTCCCTTTTCTCATGAACCTCTAAAAAACCTTCTAAAAAATCCCAATCGCTAAGTTTAATTCCTTCTTTCCTCAATTTCTTGACATATCTCAAAATCTTCGCCGCCTTCTGAGCAATTCCCTCACCAAAAACCAAACACACCCCGCTCCTCAGATAATTTGTCTCAACCCTTTCCAAATTTTTATAATTTGAAGCCTCAATTTTCTCAGACTTCTCCCCGGAAATTTGCAAAGGGATATTCTGCGCAAGAAAAATTATCTCCTCCTCCGTCGGCATATACTGCAAATTTGTAATGCGTTCATGATAATCCGAAAGTTCAACAACATATCTTTTAACTTCATCTTCACTCGGATCAAATTTTGCAAATCCAAAAATCTCTCTCAAGTGATCAATAATTACTAAAGAAAAAGCAGCCCCGGTCCCTCCAGCACTTCGCACAGGCCCCGAATAAAAAGGGCACAAGTAATCCTTGCCTTCTTTAGTCTTCATAATTTTTATTTCAGTCAAACCCTCAATCGGACTCGACACAACCCCTAAAGTAATGTAGGCAAACCCAATCCTCGCGCCGGCATCAATCGCCTCCAACAAACTTTTAAACTCACAATATTTCTGTCTCGCAACTTCCTCTGCAATCATAACCGCAACAACCGGATCAAGCTTCCCATATTTTTTTTCAAGTTCTAAAATTCTTTTCGCGATACCACTCCCCCCCATCTGAGGATAAATCGCAGAAATCAGCCCAACAACTTTTTCAGCCATGCTCATAGCAAGCGGAATTTCGACTTTATCTTTCGGGTCAAGCCCTTTCGCCCTCGCCTCATTCGCAACACCATAAACCTTGTCAACTTCTTTTTTAAAGTGTTTAAAATATTGTTGTGTGTTCATCCAATCCCTCCAAAATTTCATTCCAATTTTTAACTCTCAAAATATTTTCATGTTCACAATTTTTATTCCAAGGTTTATCCATCAACAAAATTTTAATTCCTTTTTCAGCACAACTAAGGGCATATTTAGGATCGTCCTCTACAAAAACTTCAACTCCAGTTTCCAAACACAATTCAGATTTATTTTTATTACCTCCATAAAAATCTCCCGAAAATAAAATCTCCGCCTCTAAATCAGGAAAATATTTTTTAAAAAAACCAACAGTTGATTCCTTTACTTCTTCTGGCCTTGCCGTAATAAAAAATAATTCATGAACTCCGGATAATTTATTTATAGTTTCTTTTGCTCCTTCAACAAAATTCAATTTCTCAAATTCAGGCATTTCATAAAATTTCATCGCAAGTTCAACACAAAACTCTTTGGATTCTGGCAAGATTTCTTCAAAACAATAAGAAAAAAAATCATTTTTGGCATAGTTTGAATTATTAATTTTATTATGCATTTTCAAATAAGACTGCAAAAATTCTACAATTACCTCATCAATATCAATTCCAATTCTCATCATTCAAAATCCAAAATTTTAATTGCCCTAGTTTTTAAATTCATCATAGGCACCTTGCAAAAATCGGGCGTGTTCCCAAATTTTTCCTGATAAGGAGTCAAAGATTCCCAAGTCGCGCACGAAACAACAAGAATATTATTATGGTAAACAACAGCTCCCTTGTGTGTATGCCCCGAAGCAAAAATGTCCGGCGTCTTTCTAATTAAATGAAAATCCTTCTCACTCGGAAAATACTGAACACTCCCATGCGTCGGAGCCAAATGCCTTTGCTCAAGAAGATAAGTCATAATTTTCTCAGGGGAATTCATCGCCTTAATTTTCATGAGCTTAGGAACATTGTCTGCATAAAAAGGGTAAGAAAATCCATGGTAAATCAAAACATCAAAACCAGAAAACCCCTGCTTTGAACCAACATTTACAATGCTGGGATTCCCCACTAAAACAACATTCTCTAAATCGTGAAGCGCCCACGCATATTTTTCATCGTAAATCGGCTGGGGTTCCATAAGTCTAACTCCCTCATGATTTCCCGGAGCAATAATTATTTTAATATCTTTCCTAATCTTTCCCAAAATCTCAGCAATCCCAATATACTGATCCTCTAAATTAGATATAACCAAATCTCTTTCCTGATCTGGATAAACACCCACTCCCGTAATCAAGTCCCCCAAAATAAAAAGATACTTTATTTTCTCAATCTCCTCAGAACCCGAAAATTTTCCGTTCAAATAATCAATAAACTTTTTAAAATTTTTCCCCATAAAATTCTTGCTACCAAAATGAACATCTCCTATAAATAAAGCATATTCCTCAACAGGGGATTTCTTTCTTTCATAAAGTTTCGAATCAGGAAAGATAATTTCTCTAGCAAAAAGAATATCCTTTCCCCCAGAACATTTAAAACCCAAAACAGAATCTAAAGAAATATTCTCAGCTTTTTCTAAAAGTTCTGGCTTATTCTTGCTCACAATAATTTTCGCGGTTCCTGTCAAATCCTCAACCTCCAAAATAATATTTTTATTTTTTGTAATACTTTTTTTCCCAACCATTCCAATAACAGAAATAACGGAATCACTACTTGCTTTATTTATAGAAGTAAGATTCTCCAAAACAGGACTTGTCTGCAAAATCTCCTTCATTTCAACAAAACGATTCCTAAAATATTTCACAAAATCCCCGACTTCAAATTTTTTGCCTTCAGGTGAATATGAATCAACAATCCTAACCTCGCTTTTTTTTTCAACAACTTTTTCCGAAACCCCTTTAGAAATTTCAATACTCAAACCAAGTTTAACTTTAATCTTCTCCAACTTTTTCTGTTCTTCCGTCGGAAACGAAGAAAAAAAAGCAAACGCCTTATCTTTATCATAAAAAAAATCCTTAGTAATAACCTTTCTGTTAGTTTTATTTTTTATTTTTTCAATAATTAGTTTTACAGATTCTTTGCCACTCTCTTCAGTGAACATTTCCAAAACATCTTTCTCTATTAAAAGCCCGTTTCTCAAACAAAAGTTTATAATTTCATCCGAATCCATTTAACTTTACATAAATTTATTTGCCAATTAATTATTTGTAATCAATTGAATCTTCAACAATCTCTCTCGCTTTTTTCAAAATATTCGGAGAAATTGCAAGCGTAATCTCACGCATTCTTCCCCCGCGTCCTTTCGAAATAACTCTAACATTAATAATTCCTAACATATCAAACTCTTGAATAATATCTCCAACTCTTCTTTGAGTCAAAACTTCAAGTCGATTCTTCGCACAAATTTCCTGATAAAGATTGTAGACATCACCTGTAAAAACCAAGGAATCTTTCCCTTCAGAGAGTTTCATTATAGAATACAAAACAACTTGAAATTGCTTCGGCTCCGTCCTGATTGTGTCCAGTATTTTATCACTCTCAATTTTATTATTAGCTTCGTCTATGTGTTTAAGTAAAATCTTCTTTGAATCACTCCTTTCAGCAAGTTCTCCTGCAATTCTCAAAAGATCAAGAGCCCTCCTGGCATCACCATGTTCCCTCGCCGCAAAAGCCGCACACTTCGCAATAACGCCCTGATCGACAATTCCCTGCTTAAAAGCCTTCTCCGCCCGGTTTTTCAAAATCTCCTGAAGTTGCAAAGCATTATACGGCGGAAAAACAATCTCTTCCTCAGACAAAGAACTCCTAACTCTTGGATCAATATTCTCTAAAAAAGTCAAATTATTGCTAATTCCCACAATACAAATCTGAGTCTTTGAAAGTTCTGTATTAAGCCGCGTCAAATTATAAAGAAAATCACTAGAAATCTTCTTAACGGTCTGATCTATCTCATCCAAAATTAAAACAACTAATTGATCCTTTTTATCAACCACATCTATAAATTTATTGTAAACCGCCTCTGTCGGCAAACCAGTCGTCGGCACATCTCCACCAAGCTTTTTTATCAGCTCTGCCAAAATCCTATATTCCGTATCTGCAACTTTTTTAAGTTTACAATTCAAATATTCAATCCTCAAATTAACTCCTTGCCCCTTCTCCGCTCTTTTCAAAAGCCGGTTTTTCACAAAATGAATCGACAACGTCTTTCCAGTGCCAGTCTTCCCATAAAGAAACAAATTACTAGTTCTCTCACCTCTCAACACTGGTGCTAAAATCGACGCTATTTGCTTTATTTGAGTATCTCTGTGCAAAATCTCATCAGGGCTGTGGTTGGACTGCAACAAAGACTTATCTTTAAAAATCCCATTCTTACTGAAAGAATCAAAAATCTGATCTAACTCAAGTTCCATTTTTTAATTACCTCATTTGTAAACCTCATCAACAAACCCCCTTTATTTCATGTCAAAAATTCAGAGGTACAGGTTGATTTCGTGTGGAAAAAAACAAAGTGAAAAATCCTCAACGGAAAAAATGAGAATAGTTTATAAAAAGTTATGACTACTAAAAAAGCAGAACACCATAATTTCCCGTGGAAAACCGACTATTTATTCCAAACATCATAACTCAATTAATCCAAAAAAAGGTTGTGTGAATATATTGAAAGCATTTCTTTTGCTGTTGTAATTATTAAGAACACTTTTGTTGTTGTTGTAATAATAATAATAATAATAATAATTCTTTTAAAATACACCACAACCCCCTCCCACAACACACCCTAATAATAATCCTCTTACAATATATAATAATAATAATAACCTATATACTATACAATATAAAAACATATAAATAAAACAAAAACCACAAAACCTTCAAAACCCTTTAAAAACCTTTCCAGACGAAACCAAGGGGACACCCCCTTAACAATAATAATAATAATAATGATAATGATAATAATTGTGTAATAATAATGATAATGATTGTGTAATAATAATAATAATAAAAAATTTAATAAAAAACTATTTATAAATGATTTGTTGTTAATATATATTATAGTATATCTATTTAGTTTTACAGAAAAGTTTATAAAATCGCATTCTTTCAAGTTTTAATGCAAGACAATAAAAATCCGTTTAGTGCTATCCTTGGGAAAATGATTGTGACAAGAGAGGGAAAAAGATTGGGGTTTGTGAAAGACATAACTTTTGAAACAAGATCCGGCGAGTTAATCAACTTAGTTGTCAAAGACACAACACCTTACATAAGAAATTTAAACCTCGAAAAAACACCTTCAAACGACCTTTTAATCCCATACAGTGCAATTATTGCAATAGGCGACTTTGTAATTGTTTCTGAAGAAGACTTAATTTAATTCATACAATAAACATATATTTTCAATTTCTTCACACATTAAATCCTCTCTTTTCAATAATATTTTTTGAATAAATTTCTTAATTATTTTAGTTACATACTCAGAAAATTTATTATATAGTTCTTCAACCTAAATCTTTTTAAACATCTTTTTTGTTTATTAGTTATGAAAATTGCAGGTTTTAATTTTGAAAAAATTCATGCTGAGAAACAAAATAAAAAAGTTGAAAAGGTGAATATCACTTCTAGAGTCAACATTTCCGACGTGAAAGAACTCCAACAAGAAGCGTTCAAATCTAAAGATGGATTTTTGTATGTGCAATTTTTATTTGCATTAGATTACAATCCTGATGTTGCACAAATAGAATTTTCAGGTCATTTGGTTCTTTCTTTGGATCAAAAACAATTAAAAAACTTTTTGAAAGAATGGGAAAACAAACAAATTCCTGAGGAATTCAGAAACACAATTTATAATATTATCATAAAAAAATCAAGCATAAGGGCTTTAACTTTAGAAGAAGAATTAAATCTTCCCTCACACATTCCCTTCCCCATGGTAAAGCAAGAACCCCAATAAAATTTTTAAATAATTTTTTATTAACCTTCAATAACTTAATATTTATTAATATTAATTCTTTTTATATTTCATGAAAATCTCGAAAGAAAAACAAGACAAAATCTGCGAGCAAATTTTAGCTCATCTTTATTATATAAACCCAACTCTAGCATTCACTTCACAAATAGCAAAAGAGATAGCCCGCGACGAGGAATTTGTAAAAAAACTTTTAGTTTATCTTAAAAAACAAGGCCTTGTAGTAGAAGTCAAGAAAAACTCTAAGGGAAAACTTTACTCTAGGAGATCTCGCTGGAGATTAAGCACAGCATCATTCAAATCATACTCTCGCTTAAACCTGGCCAAAAATTGATATATTTCATAGCATTAATATTTTTATACTATTTATCTTTTAATTTTGAATGGATCTTTTAAAAGAAGCGTTTTCAAAGGTAAAACAAGACATAGATAAACTAAATCAAGAATTGATTTTTTTAAAAAAAGAATTGGAGACAATGAATGTTGAATCTAGAAAATTTTTTGAAGAATTTCATTCTTTAAAACAGGAGTTAAGCAGTTATTTTTTAGATAAAAAAACTTCGGAAACAACTCAAACACGTTTTGGACAAGATGTCCAGAGTAAGACACATATTAACTCTGATTCAGCAAATAATGATGATCTTTCGACAGATAAAGCCATTTTTAAGGGTTTAAAACACCAAAATTTACCTATTTCCACTGGAAATCAAGGGGTTTCGACAGACAGACAGACAGACAGACAGACAGACCAACAGACAGAAAAAACATATGAAAATGAGTTTGACCAAGATTTCTTTGAACACATTTATGAAAGGAAAAAAAGCCAAGACCCCATAAAAAATGCTGCAGAAATACTTGAATCTTTAGACAGTTTAAAAAAGGAAATAAGACTTAAATTCAAGAGGCTAACAGAGCAAGAAATATCTGTTTTTTCAGCTCTTTATCAATTAGATGAAGAAAAAGGCTATGCAGACTACAAGTCTTTAGCAGATCTTTTAAATTTAACAGAAAGTTCTATCCGAGATTATGTTCGAAGATTGATAAATAAAGAGGTTTCCGTTGATAAAATCAAAATAAATAACAAAACAATCCATCTCAAAATATCCCAAAATTTAAAGAAAATTGCATCCCTTCAAACAATCCTTAGTTTAAGGGAGCTCTAATTTTAAAGAAAATCGTTTCACCGAATAAGTAGAACTATTACTTTCTCGTATTTCTTCTTTCCGATGTATCAAAAACGCACTTTTTTAATCTCTAAAAAGCTAATTTTTTCTTCTAACTCTCTATTTTCGTTTTTTGACAAATTTTTTTCTTTTATTTTAATCTAACTTTTTTTATTTTTCTCGTTTTTTTAACTTTCAGGGTATCTTTAACTCTCACTTTTGGTTTTTTATTGCAAAAAATCTTTATTTTTTGCTTTTTTTAGCTATTTTTCCTTTCTTTTTAACCCTCACTTTTGATTTTTTTACTATTTTTTCTTTCATTTCTTCAGGTATAAACACTCTTTTTTTGCCATTTTTTTCAATTTCTTCACATATTAAATCCTCTCTTTTTTGTTTTATTCTATTTATCTGGCCTCTCACGGTCGATTTTTCTTTTCCCAACATTGCAGACAAATCTTCATAACTCAACTTAATGTCACTATTTAAAAGTATCCACAAAATTGCTCTTTCAGTCACAGAAAATTCATCTAAATTAGGTGTTTGAACACCTGTTTGAACACCTGTTTGAACAGCATAAACAGTTGTTTGTTTATCAAACACCTGTTTAGGTGTTTTAAACACCTGTTTAGGTTTTAATTCATTCATCATCGCAAACACATTTTTTAAAGATTCTATTTCCTCTTTTATCGACGACAAATCATCTTTTAAAGATTCAATCTGATTTTGTTGAATATTTTTTTCAGAATCAAGATGTTTAATCCACCCAGTCACAGAATTTATATCTTTTTTTACAGCCTCAAATCCAGATTTTGTGTCTTCTTCGACACGTTTCACCGCTTTTTTGGTAAAAATCCACCAAACCATAATTGATTTAGTTTTCTTTTATTTAAATATTTTTCCTTTTTTCGTCGATAAAAATCTTTTTTATAATCCTCCAAAAAACAAAAAATTATGTGTCGAAGCCCCAGCATTTCCAGTGGAAAAACATAAACAAAAACCTCAAAATAAACACTAAACACCTGTTTTAAACAGCCCAAACACCTGTTTAAAATTCAAACACCCTTTAAATAAATTTTTTTCAAATAATTTTCATCGTCGATAAAACCTATTTCCAACACCTAAACATCTTTTTCGACAGATACTTAGGACATCTAAGTGCACATTTAGCTCAGACCATAAAAATTAATGTTAAAATTCACTTACAAAACAAATTTCACCAACCAACAATTTATTAAACATAGATTTCTTTGATAAAGCATGGCAACAACATTGGCAATAAGTTCAGGAGTAATTGCTTTAATCTTTGGAATTTTAGTTTTGGTTTTTCCAAAATTTCTCAGATATTTTGTAGGTTTTTACTTCCTTATTTTCGGCCTTTTACAAATTTTCCTTTAAATTTTCCTTCACTTTTTCTTTTTTTGTCTTGTTTTTTCATTTCTTCACTTAGCCAACCTTAGTGCATAACCAGCCGCAGACCACAAAAGAAGTAGCAAAAATTTGCGACGAAAAGTATAGATTTTTATATCAATGATCCTTAAAATTCTTAGGAGGTCAAAATACAGTCGATTTTCGCTTTGGTCTTTTTGGCTTGCAATTGTTACCAAAGTAATCCTTGTTCTGTGGTGGATCAAAGAAAATGTTTGGGGTATGATCCATTTTTCTGGGCAATTTTTATAGTTGTCGTGCTGATTCATTTTTCTGTCTTGATTCTAGGAATAGTTGGTTTAAGAGACATAAAGAAGAATGCCTTGGGTGGAAAATGGATGTCTTGGTATTCTATTTTCTGGGCAGTTTTGTCTTCACTCTTCGTTATTACAGCCTATCTTTACATCATGGCCGCTCTAGGTCACTAGTTCCCCTCTAAACACACTCATTCTAGCCGTTTTTACACATAAATCCCTTCACCAAGGGTGTCCTAAACGAACGTGAACCATAACTTTATATACCTTAGTGCACACTTTAATGCATGAAAAAGAGGCAAACCAAGAAAAAACCTGAAATAAAAGCAATAATATTTGACATTGGAGGTGTGCAATATTTTTTTGATCACAACAAAGCAGCAAAACCCTTGGCAAAACTTTTAAGAATTCTCCCCAAAAAAATATTTGAAATTCTTTCAGAATCTGGTCAAAAACAAGGGTTCACCACTTTTTGTGAAAAGGGTGCAACAGAAAAACAATATTGGAATTATTTTCTGAAAAAAATTGGAAGACAAAACCAAACTAAAAATTATAAAGAATTTCAAAAAATATGGAACAAAATATTTTCTCCAAACAAAAAAATCCTCGCCCTTTTACCAAAACTCGACAAAAATTACAAATTAGGTTTAATCTCAAATGTAGGAAAAGGTCATAAAAAATTCCTTATAAAAAAACACAATATCTCTAAACCTTTTTCAGCAAATATTTTTTCCTGCGATATAGGGATAAGAAAGCCAAATTCCAAAATTTATAAATTGGCTCTAAAAGAATTAAGTTCAAAACCTAAAGAAACTATTTTTGTTGATGATAATTTAAGAAATATCCGAGCCGCAAAAAAACTCGGAATCAATCGAAGGACTGTAAGCAGCAGATTGAAGCGAGCGTATGCAAAGCTCCTCGCCCATCAAAAAAAGCTGCGTGATGAGCAGTTAAGAAAATTCCGTCGAGAAATTGAAGAAGACTGATTGAAAGGCAGGCAAGTATGGCTTGGAACAAAAAATGGTATGACAGCATCCCCGATTACTTCAGGCTGATCTCACGATTCTTTTTGTGGATCAATAGCTTGATCTTGTTGCTGATGATGTTGTGGCTTAGTGGAAAGTTTGCTCTGCAGCT
>CAYQQA010000013.1:0-11716 GCA_964419805.1 Candidatus Woesearchaeota archaeon | reverse complement strand
TTGAAGGCTAACATTTTTGAAGTTCCCGTTATTTTCGAATCTGGGGAGGAACTCAATTGAATACAGCGATGGCATAATTAATTTTGAAGGAAACGCTTTGATGTACGCGGGAATTTTTTCAGACAAGGAAAATTATGAATGCGGACTGAAGAGAATTATGAAAAGACTTGGAGTTCTTTTGGATGTTTACGAAGAGAAAAAACTTTTTTTAGCGAGGAAAAACTGCAATACAAATGTAAACTTTGCAGGAATTTTGGGGGCTGTTGAAAATTATGAAAACTCTGGTGATTTAGGTATTTTATTTGAATTGTCTGAGCAGGAAAAAAATAAAAATAAATACGCGAGATGCAAGGTTTGGTGATGACTAAAAAATCGCAGACAAAAATTCAGCAAACAGCTTTCATGCTCGTGGCTGTGACACTTTTTTTAGCTTTGGCAGGAATTTTTGTTTTGGGTTTTGGGTTGTCGGGTTTGAAAAACAAAGCTTCAAACATTGAAGAAGAAAATGCAATTTTGCTTGCGTCAAAAATTGCAAACACTCCGGAATTTTCCTGTGGGCAGGCTTTCGGAAACAAACTAAACTGTATAGATATGGACAAAGTCCTGGCTTTAAAATCTGAAATTCAAAATTACGGGAACTTTTGGGGAATTGAAGATATTAAGATAAGGAAAATTTATCCGCCGTATACTTGTTTAGAAATAGAGCCAAATTGCGATTTTGAAAGTTTGGAAAGCAATTTAGACCTGCCTTACTCAATGAATATTTACGCTGAAACACAGGAAGAATTTTTGGGAGAAAAAATTAATTGGGATGATGACAGAAGAGTAAAAATAATTTGTAATCCTTATGGAAGAAATAGTTTTATTCTAAGTTTTGAAGATTTTTCAGACAATGATTTTAATGATATTGTATTGGGATTTAAATCTGAAGAGGAAAGAATCACTGTTTTGAAATATTATGGGGATACGGCTTCTGTGAACGACGTGCATATCGAACTTTCTTTTGACGAACCCAAAAATATCAGCGTACCAGAATTAAGTTTTTCGGCCAAAAAGAAAACCTTTTTAGATATTTCTTTGTGGGACAGATTTCATGAAGAAAATTCTGAAATAAGAACTTTGTTATTTGGAGGTTTAACTGAACCCTATGAATTTCCGGGTTGTAGTTTTGTGGGAAACAGTTTGAACTGCAATAAAAATATAGAAGATTTTATTGAAGAAAATTCGGAAACATGCAGTGAAGAAATTGAATGCACTTTATCAAATTATCCTGAATGCGGCATAGTGGATCTGATTTCAGAAGAAGTCGTAGGGACCTACAATTCTGTTTTTGTGAGTTTGTGTAGGAAAGAATACGAAAACGAAGTTTACGACAAATGCGAATTGGGAAAATTAATGGTGTCTTACAATGAAAAGTAAAAAAACACAGGAAGAAATGGTTGGGTTCGGGCTGGTGATAATTGTTGTAGCTGTAATTATTTTGGTTTTTTTGTGGTTTTTGCTCAGTAGCAATGGGGGGCAAGAGCTAGAAAGTTTTGAAGCTGAAAGTTTTACAAAAAGTGTTTTACAGTTTACTACAGAGTGCGGGCAGTTTAGGGAAAGCCACGTGGAAATTAAAGAACTGGTTTTTGACTGCTATCAACAAACCGAATGTTTAAGTGGAGAGAATGCGTGTGATGTGCTTGAAAAGAACCTAGAGGGTATGATGGACGAAAGCTGGGAGGTTGGGGTAAGAGGAATTGAAGGAGTTTACCTTAACATCAGTGTTAATGGGGAAGAAATTTATTATTACGAAGAGGGAAATGGAACAATCAATTCAAGGGGGTATTCTAAGAAGGTTTCAAAACCCAGACAAGATGCAGAGGTTGTTTTTAAGATTTATTTTTAAATTGTGATGTGGATAGTCATTTTGTCTGTGATTATTTCTGGTTTATGGCGGATTCTTCCTTTGTCTTTTTCTTCAATAAATTCAATAAATCCGAGTCTTTCGAGAAGTTTTAAATCGTCATTTACTGATTTAAACCCTCTGCCAAGCAATTTTGCAAGTTCATAAATTGACTTAGGTTTTTTGTGTTTTATTGCCCACAGGACTCTGGCTTTTTCATTACTTAGCAAATTTCTTAAAACTTTAAGGCCCTCAAAATCGAAATCTTTTTTTGCAAAACCTGTTTTTTTGAATATTGAAAAAGTTCCTTTTGATTCCTTTATTGTGATCTCCCTTACTTTTGTCTTCGGCATTTTATTAAAAAATTGCTATATCTATTTTTTCTAAATAGATATTTGAAGCATATATTTTTAAGATATATATTCAATAAAAATATATATTAAAATGAATAACCATATGTTAATAAATGTTTCTATTTTTGGAATTTTCAGATTTTATCTCAGGCCAAAAATTAAGTATTAATTTTAAAGTTACATCGTAAGTTTTATAAATTAAACCTATTAAAACCGCGTAATTTATTAAAAAACACAAAAAACAGACAATAATCTTTTTAAAGGGAGTGCATTCCTTCTTCTACACACCTCTAAGGTGTTTCTAATGGGGATTGAATACCTGTAGTTACCCCATGACTATAGGATAGAACCATAGTGAAGAGAGGTGAAAGGAGGTAATTAAGATATGAAAATTAATTTCAAAAAGATCTCAGCGCTTGCGACAAGTACACTTTTAGTTGGAATGACAATGGGACTTGCTGCTCCGTTAGCAGCTGCAGCTAATTATCCTGCACCTTTCATTTCTGGAAGTAACGCAGATGTTGCAATTGTTTACGGTTCAAGTGCCCAAACATTTGACATTGTGGAAGCGTCAAACATTCAAGCAGACTTGTCTACAAGGCTAGGAAGTGACGGAGGCTCGGATGATGTGATTGTAGGAGAAGCTGTATCATTGGACACAAATGCTGATAGAATTTGGCTTAACACGTCTTTGAATGCTGTTAAATCAACCCTTACAAAAAGTGATCTTCCTAATATTCTTGCAGATTTCACTTTCTCGGGAAATGGTAAGTCGAAAGTAACATCTACAATTAAGCTTATGGCAGGAGGGTCAGAAGGAGTTAACTCTGGGAGAGTTACTTTTGAAAAACAACCTACAAGTAGTGATGATCCCACAATAGGGATTGCTCTAAATAGTTCCACGACTGGTTCAGGAGGATTGTATAATGCATCAGCCACAATGGCTGCAATCAACTTTACAAATGCAGATTCTCATGGACAAGAAATCCAGTTATTTGGGCAGAAATTTACTGTCTCAGCAGATACTAGTATCTCTGATACAAGTAAGATAGTTTTGTTGAAAGAAGCTCAAACAGTTAATTTGGATAGTGATAATCCTTTAACTACTGTGACTATTGGAGGGGAGACTTATACTGTAGAGTTACTTGCTGCATCAGATTCTGCAGCTAATATTAAAGTGACTGACAGCTCTGGAAAAAGCGAAAACAAGGAGATAAGCGAAACAGATTCCAAAGATGTTAACGGAGTTAGTGTGGCTGTTAAAACGGCTGATGAAACAAACATTAAATTGATGGCTACTGTTATGTTGGGTGCTGATAAAATAACAATAACTCAAGGATCAGTAATTACTGTGGGAGAAAGTAGTGACCCTATTGAAGGAACTTACGCATACATTACAGGAGGAGCTGATTCTGCTACAGAAATAGCTATTGCGGTTGCTAGACCTGATTCAAGCAATGATGCAATACTTCCTGGAGAAAGTTTTGTTGATCCTGTAATTGGAAGCTTTAAGGTTGATTTTACCGGACTAAGTTCTCCTTTAAATGATGAGAATAGGGGAATGGTTGGGATAACAACTTCAGGAGATCAGACTATGATTGTGGAATTCACAGATGATGGAGGAAACAAAAAAGCTTTTGATTTTGCCCACAATGAAAGCGGGTCCTGGTTTTTAGGAGATAACTCTAACTATAGCATTTCAGTGTTAGAGGGAACTAACCTTTCTTATGGTGCAGCAGGGAAAAAGTATGCTGTTGTAGGCAATCAAGACTATGGACATATCATTGAGTTGTATGATGTTTACAATCAAACAACAGGTGATAATGCTATAACTAATGATAGAATTAAGTTTAGAGATGTCATAACTGCAGAAACATATGAAACAACTTTCACAAGCACAGAAGGTTCAGGAACTGTCGATATCGATGGTAAGAGATACACAGTTACTTTCGGCAATTCTGGAGAAAATGCGGGAGTAGTTTTGAAGTATCCAACAAGTGAATCAGCGGCAGGAGAATATGTTATCTATCCAACAATTAAGATGGACAGTGGTTCGTTGATATCTTTATATGAACCAGTAACAATTAATCTTACAGGATTCGGTTTAGCTGGAGACACAACAGTATCTAAACTTTGGTTCCCTGATGGAGATGGATATACAGGAGTTGCTATTTCATATAGTCAGACTACAAACTCCACATGGAGTATTGGAGGATCATTGTTCGGTTCAAATGATGGCGATTCTATGAACTATACAACGGTTACAATTGGAAAGTTGAAATATAACTTTACAGAAGTTAGTGCGAACAAGACTAAGATATGGTTGATAAATCCTGAAGATGCAACAACTAATTTGGACAATCCGGGTCTGGTTATCTTCGAGGGTAAAGATGATGATTCGAACTACCACGCTGTTGTTGTTGATTTAGAAACTGCGCCCGGTGGAACAAGCACAAATGGTGTTGGAGTGAACGATATATTGTTCTCTTCTACAAAATACCACGCTGCAGCTACAAGATCAAGTGACAGTGACTTCACTGAAGATGTTGATTGGTACGGAACATTAACCATCAAAGATGCAAGTGATTCTGACCAAAAAACTGCAACCATCAAGATTCCTTCAAGCCAGGTATATGCGCAGATTTATGTTGCTGAGGAATCAGCAAGCATTACTCCTGGATCAAGTGGTAATGGTGGAGGGGGTGCTCTTGGAAATGTTTTGGTTATGGACTCTGAAGTGAGTTCTGTGGCTACTAAGAACCTTGTGGTTGTTGGTGGAAGTTGTGTAAACACAGCTGCTGCAAAGCTTTTGGGAAGTAGTACTCCTGTGTGTGGAACTGAGTGGGCTGACATGACTGGTGCTGGACCAGGCGAGTTTATTATCCAAGGATTTATGGACAATACTGTAACATCCGAACTTGCTCTTCTTGTTGCTGGTTACAATGCGGCTGACACAAAGAACGCTGCAACTTTCTTGAGAACCCAAACAGTTGACACAAGCAAGAAATACGAAGGAACATCTGCTACTAGCGCTACACTTGTTACGACAGAGACAGCTTAAACAGTTTAATTTTTATTTTTCTTTTTCTTTATTTTTTATTTTTGAGTTAATTGGAAATTTGAAAAATTAATGGAAGAAAATTGCGCTTACTTCGTTCACGATTTGAAAAGTTGTTAGTTGGCGAGAGTCTTGAACTTTTTTATCATAGTTATTGAACAATGTAAAAACTTATAAATAATAAAATATTGGGTGTATAATGAAAAGAGGAAGTATGAAATATCATTTGTTTTTTAGTTTTGTGATTGTTGGAATTTTTGTTTTGGGTTTTGTTCTTGCTGCTCCAAATGCTCCGACAGGACTTACGATTAGTGATAATGTTTCAGCGGATTATGACGAAGGAGTTTTTTTCGTGAACTGGAGCTCGGGCGGTGGAGATGCTGAGGCGAATTACACTATTTATTTATTTTCCAACGACACACTTTATGGAACTGCTACAAACAATAGTGATTTAGGATATAACTTCAGCAATAGCACTGAAGCAAATTACACTTTTATTGTCGAAACGCAAAACGTAAGCGGGACAAAAGTTAATTCCACAACAAACATTTCGATTTATGTTGACTCAAGTGCTCCCTCAATTTCGCTTCCAACTTTCACCAACGAAACTTCAACACAAAATTCAACAACATTGACTTTGAATATTTCTGTCAGCGACGGGCTTTCTGGGTTGACAGGAAGTGCATGCATTATCGACGTTAATGGAACAAACCAAACAATTTTTGTTGACAGTGGTTGGTGCAACACGACTAACGGAAATTTAACAGGATTGACGGATGGCAATAAATTTATAAAAGTTTACGTTAACGATACTGTTGGTAATTTGGGTTTGAATGATTCTTATGTTGTTCAGGCAGACACGACTGCTCCATCTGTTTCTGCAACTTGTAGTCCTACTTCTGTAAACGTCGGGGACACAGTTACATGTTCTTGCTCAAGAAGCGACAGCGGTTCTGGAATTGCATCAGTTTCTACAGGAAGCACAAATCCAAGCACATCACAAACTGGAACATTTAGCTTCGGATGCACTGTGACTGACAACGCAGGAAATGTTGGAAGTTCAACCGCGACTTATGTTGTGGAACAAACGTATGTTTCGCCAAGTAGCGGCGGGAGTAGCACAACAACTTTTTGGACTAGAGGGACTTTTTCAATTTCAGAAGAGGAATTTGAGCAAGGCCACACAGCAGGGGTGCAGGAGAAACAGAGATTTAAAATAAAAGTTGAGGAGGAAAATCATTATGTGGGAGTAAGGGAGTTGGATTTGACGACTGCGAAGATTGAGGTATCGAGTGATGCTCAAGAAAAAACTTTAGCCGTTGGGGAAGAATGGAAAGTTGAAATTACAGGAGATAATTTTTATGATTTAAAAGTTGAACTCGATTCTATTGAAAACAACAAAGCAAATATTTTTGTGCAATCTATTAATGAAGAAGCTCCTCAACAGCCTGCTGAAACAAGTGCGGAGGGTGAAAATGACAGAAACACGGGAGCTCAGATTACTGGGAATGTTGCAGATGAAAATGAAGAAGGCGGGAGTTTGAGTTGGATTTGGATATTAATTGGGGGAATTTTGATAGTTGGCATAATTGTTTTTGTTTTCTTTTTGAGAAAAAACAAAAATTTTATTTCTTCTTTCGGCGGCGGTTTTTCTTCAAAGAAGAATTCTCATAAATAAATTTTAGATCAGAATAAAAAGGAACTTCTTTCACTTTGAAAATTTTTATTTCAAAAAACCATATTCCAACAACGAAAATTATGCTGAACAAATACCAAAACAACAAGTGAACTGTGTTAAAAAAAGAAAATTCTTCAAAAAAAAGAAAACTTAAAATTACAATTCTTATGATGTTGATTGCAAGGAAAATTGCGAAAGAAGAAAGAATCATGTAAATTCTTTTTTGGATTTTTAAGTTCGGCACAGCCATGTTTAAAGCGAAGAGTAAAAAATATGCGGAGCCTGCCACGCAAGCGTCTGCGATTTCAATAAAGTTTCTGCCAATAAAAATTAAAGTGTGATTCAAAAAAGATTCGTAAAAAATATTTATGATAAAATAAACTGGATAAAGAGTTAATGGCAGGAAAACTTTGTAAATAAAACTGAAAGCGAAAAGACCAACTAAAAGAATTAAAGTGTATCTTAAAAATAAATCACTAAACCTCTTTTTTATTTTATTCATTAATTGATTAAGGTTTTTGCATTTAAAAATTTTGGGAAAGTTGAGAAAATGAGGATTTTTGAAGTTTCGGAAATTGGCTAGCGTTCGCTCGCATATTTGTTCAGAACTAATACAAAAACCTCGAGGATAAGATAATGATTAAAATGATTTTACTGAATTAACTATTGGGCATTAGATTGGGCGGAGTGAAACTATTAACTTTGATTTTGAAAAAATTAAGGATTATCAAAACTTGATTTTACTGAATTAACAATTATATTAAATTGAGCTTTGCCCGCAATTTTTGAATTCGAGAAACATAAATTTTGAGACCTAAAATAAATTTTTTAAAACCAATTATTTCTTAGCAACTCTTACTGCTACGACAATAATTATGATTACTAAGATTATGTTAAGTGCTCCGATTAACCATAAGTACCAGTTGTCGCCGAGGCCGGGAATTCCTGAGGCGTTTTCTTCTAAAGTTACTGAAACAGGCTGACTCAAAACTATTTGAGTTCCTAAGATAACATCAATTTGGAATAACTTATCTCCACCAGAGATTCCTTTTTTGACATCAAAAGTGAAAGTGACTTGCTCTGAATCTCCCGAGTCAAGAGTTATCGTTCTTTTATTGATATCAACTGAATTTGCCCACTCCCTGTAACCATCTGCATTGAGGATAAATTCTGCAGTATCTTCGCCAGAGTTAGTTATCTCGGCATTTATTACAAGCTGTTCTCCAACTTTTCCGCCTGATGAAACTTCTGCTGCAACAATTGCTCCAAGCTCGTCCGAGGGAACACTACAACTTCCTTCAACATCGAAAACATAAGTAAAAACTGCGTCTTCATCGTCGTAATCATTTTGGAAAACATCACCATCTTCATCGTAAATTGTGAAAACCAAAGCATAAGAACCTTCGTCAGCATCTTCCGGAATTGGAATATTTAAATCAACTTTTTCGTCATCAAAAGAATCTATGTTGTCAAAATTTACATAATCTAAATAGTCTAACTTCCTGATTTCAACTTCAATTTCAACATCATCCTGGTCATCATCACCAATGTTCCATACGTCTGCCGTAAATCTTAAATCTGTCCCGCAAGAAATTGTCTCGATGAAATCAGGGTTTGTTAAAATTACAAAATCGTCTTCAATAATTACATCTGCTTCCGATGAATCTGCGTGGCATGAATCATCTCTGTCTTCATTTTGAACTTCACCAATAGCTCTTGCAAAAATTATGTAGTCTCTTCCGTCAGTTAATTCATCTAGATCAACATCTAAATCGCTGTCATCAATTTTAAAAGAAACTGTGAAAGTGTCTTCATCATTATCATTAAGATCAAAAGTGTCTACTTCATCAAGGTCAATGACCCACTCGTCTGTTTGCTTGTTGTAAATTCCCCATTCCAGTTCTATGTCATCAACGTCTTCGTCTCCATCGTTCTGGACTCTTATTTCTATTTCAACTTCGTCAAAGGGGAACCATTCATCATCGTCGCCGAAATTGTTATCGTTGATTACATTTACATCCCTTATGTCTACTTGAAGGTCGCCAGGGTTTTCATGGACATCGTTTTCGAATAAGCATAAATCTTCTTCCCAAGTTGGTGCGTTTACAGTGATTGTGACAGGCAGATCTACCTCAATTTCAGAATTGTTTATGTTGATGTTTCCAGTTATTGTTCCTGAAAAGTCAGAAGGTATTGAAGATAAAGTTGCAGATAAAGAGACTGAGTCGTTTGCGTTGATTGAATCCGTGATTGGTTTGTTTGTCCATTCTCCATGGTTTGAGGTAAATTCCCACACAATGTCCGTGTAATCTGTTTCGTTGTCTGCCACAAGATCGAAATTTACTGATAAACTTGTCTGTCCTGAATCAATTGTTCTCGTTATAGAAGTGGGATCAAATGAAAGTGCTGCACTTGCAAAACTTGCTAAGAAAAGTGTGAAAAAGCATGCAAACACGAGTAAAAACGCTTTGTTGTTCATTTGTCATTTTGCAGTTAATAAGGTTTATAAAGTTTGCGGTGACGTAAAATATACTTTGCGGAACGCGTGAAAAGTTTTATATAATATAGTGTGTTGTTATAGGTATGAGTATAAGATCGAGGGAAAATTCTTTGAGTGCATGGGCGTTTTTGTTAGGTGTCGTTTTGGCAGTCGTTATTGGAATCAGCACTTCGTCGTTTCTTGATTTAGATGAAATAACAAAATATAATGTTCAGATTTTTGGAGTGCTTGTCGTGCTCGGGCTTATCGTTGGTTTTACAATCAAGGGTTCAAGCAAAGAGTCTGAAACATTTTTGATTGCTGGTGCGATTCTTGTTATTGTCAGCAAATTTGGTATGGAAAGTGTTTTGGGTTCATTTATTGGATTAAGTATTGGAGACACAGTGTCGTCGACGTTTGCAGCGCTTTTGACACTTTTTGTTCCTGCGACAATTGTTGTTGCGTTGAAAAGAGTTTTCTCTGTAGCGAAGGTTTAGAAAAGCTTTTAAATGCAAATTTTATCACGCTTTCATGGATGAAAAAAATCAGAAAGTTAAATTAGATGGAAGCAAAATAATTATCAAAGATGTTCTGATTGATGATTTGAATACTTACAAAATTCTAAAAGATATTAATGAAAAAAGTAGAGAAGATTTTATTAAAAAAGCAATTATAATCGGGCAATAGGATTAAGGAATCTTTATTTGACTGAAAATGTTGATTATATTGAAAAAGAATTTAAGGAAATATTGAAAGGTTTAGAAAACCAGTCAAAAGATATAAGGCATAATTTAGAAAAAGAATTTAAAGAGTTATTAAAAAATTCTGAGAATCAATCAAAAGATATCAAACATATGATAGAAAAAACTTTCGATGTAGACAGTAATTCAAGTTCTTTAGGGAAAATGAGATTATTGTTTGAAGATTATTTCGATAAAAGAAAAGGAAAAATTAGTGATTTATTGAACCCCTTTGAAGATGACTCCCCTATTAAAAAATTAAAAGAAGAAATTTTCAGTAAGATACAAGATTTAAGAGATGAGTTAATCAAAGAAAAAACAAAAGAAGAATTGATAGAAAAAACAACATTAAAAGGAGGAAATTTTGAAGAGTTAGTTCTTGAAAAAGTTGAAGATTTTTGTTCAGAATATGAAGATATAATTTCTCCGGTGGGAAATATTGCTGGGAAAAGGAACAAAATAAGAGATATTGGGATAGATATAAACGGCGACGGGGGGAAAAGAATCGTTATTGAATGCAAGGATAGTTCTGCTTGCTCTTACAAAAAACAATTGATGAAATTAATGATACAATCGAAAACAGAGATGCAAAATTTGGAATATTTTTATTTAAATCTCAATCCCAAATTCCCTCAGCTTTGACTCCAGTCAAAATTACAAATAATTACATTGTTACTTCTCTTGATCAAGGAATTTATTTTGCTATAAGGGTTGCAAGATTGTTTATTGAAAAAAGTATGGAATCCAAACAAAAAGAAATACCTATCGACAAAATACAAAAAGAAACTGAAAAAGTGATTGAAAGATTATGCGATTTTAAGAACGTTCATTCCAAGCTAACTCAAATAGATAACGCCAGCGACTATATCAGAAGGAATATTGACAAATTAAAAAAAGATATTGAAGAAGGCTTGGCTTCCATAAATGAACTCTTAAGTGTTTAACCCCCGACCTTTGAAACTCCGTTTTCTTTCGAGATTTTTATCACGTTTTCGACAAAGCCCTCAATTTTTTGTTCGTGGCTGACAATAATTAACTGGCCGATATTTAACTGCTCCAAAACTTCTCTCATCTTTATCAACTGAGTTTCTGAGAATCCATCAGTGGGCTCGTCGAGGATTATGAAGTTTTTTGTTTTAATTTTTGACAAAACAGAATTTATAACTTGATTTAGCGCGAGGCGATAAGCAAGAGCAACAGCGGTTCTTTCGCCACCAGACAGATAAGCGTAGTCAATTTCATAATCGTGCTCTTCGATAACTGGAGAGAAATCATCGAGGATTTTTGCATGGAATTCTCCTGAAACAAGCATTGAAAACCATTCTGAAAAAAGTTTTGAAAACTCGCTCTTTAATTTTACCATTACATTTTTTTCAATCAGAGAAATGACTGGAGAAAATTTTTTAGAAAGCCAGTCCTCTAAATTTGTCAAACGATTGAGTTCCGTTTTGATTAATTCAATTTTATTAATTCTTAAAACCATTTCTTCTATGCTCTTTGAAAAAAATTCTATTTCTTTTTTC
>CAYQQA010000012.1:0-11809 GCA_964419805.1 Candidatus Woesearchaeota archaeon | reverse complement strand
GAGGTCAACTGGAAGCTCTCGGAGCAGACGTCGAAATAACAAGAGGCGATCTGGCACTAAGAGCAAACTTTGCAACAATAGACTCTCTAAAAAAAGGCAACATCATTGACAGAAGAGCCGGCAGAACACTCAATCTGTGGGAAGTCAAAGAACTTTCAAAAGCGATAAACAAACTAAAACTCTCAAGTGAATTCCATTTCAAACCAACAATCCATCACAAAGCAGTCCTCGTCTTAAAAGGCGGATTTTCAGAAGACATATCAAGCAATGACAGAACTTACTCTCAAGGAAAAACCGACCAATTACAAAAAGTAAAAGAAATTGTGTCCATAGAAAACGAAGAAAACTCAATCTACACTGCAAATGTCCTCAACGAGTTCATCGAAAAATCACACAAAATTCTCGACAGCCATCCAGTCAACAAAGAAAGAATCCGCAAAGGTCTACTCCCTGCAAATTACATCCTAGTACGAGGAGCAGGAATAGAAATCCCAAAATTAAAAACGTTCAAAAACTGGGTGGCAGTAACTTATATGCCTCTTGAAAAAGGCTTTGCCAAAACAAGCGAGATGGAAATCTACGACTTCGACTACCCTGCACTAAAAAACCTCGACTCATACGGAAACCTCTGGAAAGGCCTGAGAAAAGCATGCAAATATTCAATCAAATGCCTGAAAAAAAATCGGAAAAAATTCGACTACGCTTACATCCATATCTCTGAAACAGATTTCGCAGGTCATGACAACAAACCGCTTGAAAAAAAAGAAATGATAGAACATCTTGACAAAACACTTTTCAAATTTCTGAGAAAATTCACCCCGCCAAACAAAATCGCCGTCGCTGTCACAGGAAACAACTCAACAATCTGTAAACTAAAAAACCATTCAGCTGACTCAGTTCCAATAATGATTTACAACGGAAACATTCCTCGCGAAAAAAAATTCTCTGAGAAAACCGCCCGCCTCGGAGCCATGGGCAGAATCATGGGAAAAGACCTATTGAAAAGAATCGGGTTTGATAAATAAAATATAAATTTTTAAGTGGCAATTTCCTTAAATTAGAATGATAGTTTTAGACATAAAATCAAGCGGGGGCTTACTCCGAATCACGGAATCTGGCAAATCGGCGCAATTGATTTAAATAACCCTAAAAACATTTTCTTAGAAGAAGCCAGAATAGATGATGAAGACAAAATTGATCCCGAAGCGTTAAAAGTCATAGGAAAATCAGAGAAAGATTCACGCGATAAATCTAAACAAAACCAAAAAGAATGAATCAACAAATATTTAGATTGGGTTTCAAACATAAAAGAAAAAGTTTTCTTAGGCCACAACGTTGGCTGGGACATTACCATGATTCAAAGCAAATGCATAAAGTACAATATTTTTGAAAAGTTTTCAAGAATACACAAACAAAAAGGAATTGATTTATACACTACTGCCCAGATTAGGCACCTACAAATTTACAAAAAACTCAAAACTAAAGAAAACGGAATAGGGGCTTTTGCATTAACCGAAGTCTTAAAATTTTGTAGAATTCCCGACAATAGAATTGGAATAGTTGCCCATAACGCAAAAATTGTCAAAAAAGGAAACCCTCACAACGCGCTCGAAGATTGCAAACTTGAAGCAGAATGTTTTTTTAGATTAACACAAGGAAAAAATTTCTTTAAAGAATTCGACAAACTCAAAATTCCAGAGTATTTAAAAAATGACCCTGCCCAATAATTAAAATAAATTGTAATTATATATTTTTTCTAACCAACCAGATTCCACAGCATAATAAAACATAAGAGAACCACTCACAGCCCCTACCGTAACTGAAGAATATATGAGCTTGGTTGTTGTTTTCTCCTGATCCAAAGTTAAATGGTCTAAATCCCCATACCAATTTTGTTCCAACTCTTCTAGTTTCTTCATCAACCCATATTTTACAAAGATAAATGATTATTTAAAATAACCGCTATTTTCCACCATAGCAATCATTAAAAATACAAACATCTTTCACGGAATATGATAACATACAACGACATTTATGAATCTGCGAGAAAAGAAAGATATTCTGACCAACTTCAAAAACTCCCAAAAAATTTCATTCAAGAAGTCGCAGAATACATCAAAGAAAAAAAAGAAACAGCTTCTAAAAAAGACGACGATTTTTCAGACACAATTGTAAAAACAAAGAAACAATTAGAAAACGCAATGACTCTGTTCAGAGAATTAATCCTAAGGAGAAGAAAAAAAATCCTCAGCCTCGTCTTAATCGCATCAGAAACAGGAATTTCAAAACAAGATTTTGACAACATGATAACTTTAGAAAAAGACCTTTTCGAGGAACTAATGAAATGCGTAGACATTTCTGAGAAAAAACTCGAACAAACTTTTTCTGGAAAAACAGATGAAAAGAAAAATCAACTCGTTGTATTCAAAGAAAACCTCGGTGAATTCATAAGCGCAGAAGGAAAAATCGGGCCTTTTGAAAGAGGCCAGATTGCGAACATCCCGAAAGACATCGCAAAAATTCTCGTTGAAGATGATAAAGCAGATTTTGTAGAATAATTTTAAAAAGAGAGATTGTTGACTGATTAGATGGGCATAGATGAAATTGTTGGTGAAAACGAAAAAAACAAAAGAAAAATCGAATGGATAGTGGATAACGGTTCATCAAGTAAATTAAAAAAAGTTTTGCTGTTTCCTCCAGCGGTTTATATTGCAGGCACAATGCCTCACAGTGCCCAAGAATATCTCCATAAAAGACTTGGAAAATGGTTTGCGCCAAGAATTCTAACAAGTATAAATGCGGGAGCAGTGGGAATTTTGGGGGTAGGAATACTGCAAACATATGGGCTTATAGAACTAGGAGATTTCACAAAAGACCTTCTTGGAGGATTTTCAGACTGGCTCGATATCAGTTATAAAACACTAGTTTCTGCATATGGCATGACATTCGGAATAACTCAAAGCATCGGAAGATTATTGTACACAAACACTGATTTATTCAACAGTAAAGGAAAAGGGGCTTTTGCACTAGGCCTAGAACCAATAATCTGGAACTCTCCTTTCTTAGCAAAATGGAGTTATAACAAAATAAAAAATTCAAAACAAAAACAATAATTTTATTAACTAAAAAAAACTCAAATTCCCATGAACATAGGCCAATTAATAACCGGAACAATTCTGACATTAGGAGGAATAATATTAGCAATAATTGCAATTCTCAACGGTTTTAAAAACGGAAGTTTTGTGGCGCTCATCTACGGAATTCCCATTTTAGTCATAGGAATTTTTATTCTTCTAAACAAAAAAGAAGATCACATTGAACCAATAAAAAAAATGAAAGGAGGAAAAAAATAATGGCACAATTAATTGTCACAACAGGAGAAACTGTTCCAGGTCATCAAATAAAAGAAATCATGGGCGTTGTCAAAGGAAGCACAGTCAGAGCAAGAAACATCGGAAGAGACATCGGAGCTGGCTTTAAAAATTTAGTCGGCGGAGAAATTAAAACATACACTGAAATGGCAAACAACGCAAGAGATGAAGCCTTCAACAGAATGGCAAACCAAGCAATAGATTCCGGAGCCCATGCAATCATAGGGATGAGATTCGTCACTTCAATGATAATGCAAGGCGCTTCTGAAATGGTTGCCTACGGAACTGCTGTAAAACTTAAGTAAATTAACCATATTTGATTTTCTGAAAAAATAAAATCGCCCACAATGTAGCTGTTAGTTCTCCAATAACTTTAGAAAACCACAAACCCAAAGTCGCATAAACAAATGCTAAAGTATGCATCCCCCTCAGAAGTGATTAAAGAAGTCTGAATATTGATAAAACCTTTCTTTTCTTTAAATCCCAAATAAACCTGTGAGATCAGAGCATAACTAAACAAAACCATTATAGCCATATAACAATATCTTGCCATACCCTTAAATATTTGACTTTGGTATTTATATAAATATTATTGCAATGAACACAAACCAAAAAAGTTCATTTTTTAAAAACCAAAATTGTGAGTAAAGCTTAATCTGATACTTAATTATTAATCTTATAAAATCAGTCTAATCATCGAGGTTTTCACATTAAAAATCTATATAAGATGCGAGCTTGCGAGCCAATTTTTGATAACCCTTCATTTTTTCTATCTTTCAAACAACATTTTCACCGGATGTTTGGGGTTTTCGAACTTAAAAACTTATTAAAAACCTTCGCTTAGCTCAGGAACAACATCATCAGTTAATTTAGTAAAATCAATCCAATCATTATCTTATTCTCGAGGACTTTACGTTAACAACCAATATCAGAACGCGAACCACACGAACGCATTTTTGTTTCCAATTTCCCTCAAGCTTTTCAAACTTAGCAATTTATTAATTGTTTCCCAAATTACTTCATTCAAATAACGTCCCCCAACTTCAAAAACCCTTTTTCATTTTAATTGTTTCAACGGCGAAGAACCCTAACAAAGTTTGGCTCTGAGCAAATATAAATCGCGAACGCGATGAGCCACTTCCAAAATCCAAAAACAGAAAAACTTTTAACCTCACTTAATTTGAGTTTAAAATGACAGAAGAAAAATGCAACTGTGGATGCGATTGTAAATGCATTTTCCCGAAATGTCCAAAATGCGAGAAAGGTTTTTTACTTCCTTTTTCATACAAAGAAGACGTTTTCGAAAAGTGGAAATGCTCAAATCCTGAATGCAGGTTCGTTTTACAAAAAAGATAATTAATACTTTCTTTTTATTTTCATTTTAATAAACGGAAAAACCGCAATCGTCAACAGCAAGACACCAATAACTCCTAACAGCGACGCTTGAAGTATTTTCTCCTCGTTCAGAAGATAAAGCACAGACAAAAAAATCGCAGACCCCAAAATAGCTGATGCAATTCTTAAAAAAGACCCTTTTTTTCTCATGACATACTGAATTAAAAAGAGTTTATAAACTTTCCAAGCCTGTGGAGAGATTTGAACTCCCGACCTACTGCTTACAAGGCAGCCGCTCTGCCACTGAGCTACACAGGCATATCTAAATTAGAAATATTTAGTTTAAAAGAGTTATTATTTCAGTTCTTTAAATCTTTCTAAAAAAAGTTTTTTTGCTTCATAAGAATTTAGAGGAATTATTTTTTCTTTCAGTGGTTCGTACAATCCGTCTTCATTCCATTTTTGAGGAGGCGCAGACATTACGTCTCGCATTTCTGTCACGAGCGCAATTTTATCAGCTTGTTTTATAATCTTATGATCAACGTTTGTGATTCCAAAATGTTCGAAAATTATTTCTTCAATTTTTGTTTCAATTCCTTTGAATTCTTTGGAAAGATTTTTCTTTAGCGGCGAAACCAAATCTCCAGTGTACGCTTCAGATGCATCGTGCAACAACGCTGCAAGTGCTTGGTTCGGTGGCACGATTTTTGAAACAATTACACAGTGCTGGGCTACTGAATAAAATTCTTTACACTGCCCATTAAATCTGCACTGATTTGCCAGACCTTGAGCAATATCCTCTAAGTTAACGTCTTCTGGCTTTGGATCTAAAGGCCAAAACTGTTTTCCAGTAAAAGTTTGCGCCCAATCTCCTTTTCTTTCCATGAAGAATTTTAATCTTAAGATTTTATAAGAATTTTGGTTGTTCATCAAAGGATCTTCATTCTTTTTTTAATTGCTCAACTTTTTCCTTCGCCTTAATTTTCTTTTCAGACTTTTTTTCAGATTCTTTAACAGATTTTTCCAAAATCTTCTTTTCTTCCTTTTTTTCTTCAGGATTTTTTTCCTCAGCTTTTTCACCTTCAGATTTCTTCTCAACTTTTTCATTCGCCTTAATTTTCTTTTCGGCTTTCTCTAAAACTTTCTCAACTTTCAAAACTCTAATCTCACAAAGACTCAAAGGATAAATTTTTTTCAGTCTCAAACTCAAAACTTTCTGAAACTGATTTTTCAAAATATCTTGAATAATTTTCTCAACAGAATTCCCTTTAAAGTATTCAATTATATCTTTCCTCGCACTTTTCCTAAGCGCTTTCCTCACAGCCCGCGAAACCTTTCTCCGAGTTATCAAAAACGGCTTCACTCTCAAAACCGCATCGCCACACTCGGCTGAAAACGAATCCTCAACATAATTCGTCCCCTTCCTCATCATCTTTTTAATAAAATAAGGCAACACCCTAATCTCTTTAGGAAAAGTCGTAACATCATCTCCATTAACATCAACAACCAAAGTCATAACAGTATTCTTCCCTCTAAGAATCCGCGTCAAATCATATTTGATAATCTTGTTCTTCAAGTCTTCTTTAGAAAACGCATACAAAAAAGTAGTCTTCCCGATAAGAGGAATCTCCACTTCAAAAAACCGTTTTTTCTTTTTAGCTATTGCCATTTTACTTATTATCAACTCCTCCAGCAAGTCTATTCGCATGCCCTACTTGTTTCATTTTTTCCGAAGGCATTCTTTTTCCATATTCTTCAAGAGTTTGCATCAATCCTTTTTCAGCATCTGTACCTGTTTGGTTCGCAATTTTTAACAACAAGAACAAAACATCCCCAAAAAAATCCTCAACTTCTTCTTTATTATTCTCTACGACTTCTTTTTGTTTTTCATCATTTATCCATTTAATCAAACTCCACAACTCTCCAGTTTCTTCATTAATGTTTAACAAAAGATCTTTAAGATTCCAGTGTTTGTCCCATCCTCGTGCACTGTCAAATTCAAATATTTTATTTTGTACTTCTTTTAAATCCATTTTACTCCTGTATTTGTTTACTCAATCTTATTCCTTTTTTCTGATATTTTGATTTCCCGCATTCTTTACAAGTGTACATAATATTTGTTTTCCTCGTAGTCTTCGTCTTTCTTTTGTGTTTGGCGTTAGGAGGACGTGAACCCCATCTTCCTTTATTTCCAACTCCTCTACCCAAACCTCGTTTCTTCGCCCGCGAAATCGAACCTCGAGTCAACGTTCCCCTCTTAAAACCAGTGCTCACTAACTTAATTTTCTGCTCCGTTTTTTTCTTGCAAAACGGACAATAACGATTCGTCTTTTTCGGAATTTTCATTTTATTCCTAAAAATAATTTTATAAAGGTTTTACGAACCACCTGCTTCTCCTCAGTTATCTCAACTTCTCCCGAGTCTAAATCAAGTAATGCTTTCAAATTGACTCCATTAGTTTCCACCCGTCTATCTAATTCTGAAGACAATTTCTTCTGCACTTTTCTATACTTTCTATTTGATTCCAAACTTACAACCATTGACGTAAAAGACACAAAATAAACCCCTTTACGCTCATCCTCGTCAACACGCTCATGATAATTCCCAAAATATTCAGCTTTCATCTAATAACTTAAATTCAACCCTTTAAAAAACTTTTTATATTATGGTCCCGCAGTTAAATAATGAGAACAAAACTAAAAAAACAAGAACAAAAAGAATTTCTAAAAAAAGTCATGGCTTCACTCAATGCACCATCATTAAGAGAGCTTTCAAAAAGAATCGACACAAATTATTCAACAATGAAAAATTACTATTCAGGTTCAAGACTTCTCCCAAAAGAACTTTACGAAAACCTCGCAAAAATCTCAGAAGTAAAAAAACAAGCAAAATTCATAAACAAAAACTGGGGGCAGGTTAAAGGCGGGAAGAAGAAAAATTAATAATTCAAAAATGGCCCCACCAGGAATTGAACCTGGATCTTATCCACGTCAAGGACATGTCTTAACCATTGGACTATGAGGCCATACAACCAAGATAAATTTAGGTGATTATAAAAATCTTTTTAGTAAAAAATTTACAAAGTTTCAGAATTAAAAATAGACTTGTAAAAATGAAAAGACGTAAAGATATTTATCCAAAGATATATTCAATACCAAATCTTGTGCTTGCATATCAAAGTGCAAGAAAAGGTAAATCACAAAAAGACTACCTTATAGAATTTGAGAGAAGATTAGGCAAGAATTTAAAGGAAATACATAGTGAATTAAAAACACAAACATATTCTCCAAAACCTCTCAAAAATTTTATTCTAAGAGATCCTAAAACTAGAAAAATCTCCAAATCTGCTTTCAAAGACAGGGTAGTACACCATGCATTATGTAGAATGATTGAACCAATATTTGATAAAAGTTTTATTTATGATTCTTGTGCTAACAGAAAGAAAAAAGGAAGTTTATTAGCTATTCAAAGATTTGATAAGTTTCAAAGAAAAATATCAAGAAACGGAAAAATCAAAGGTTGGTTTAATAATAACCAAATAAGAGGTTATTGTTTAAAAGCAGATATAAAACATTATTTTGAACAGATAAATCATGAAATTCTCTTAAAATTAATTAAGAAAAAAATAAAAGATAAAGAAGTTATTTGGCTCATTAAAAAAATATTAGAAAACAATGTTTCTTATAATCCTAAAGGGGTTGGAATGCCTTTAGGAAATCTAACAAGCCAATTTTTTGCTAACATATATTTGAATGAATTAGATAGGTTTGTAAAACACAAACTAAAAGCCCAATATTACATAAGATATGTAGACGATTTTGTGATCTTGCATAATTCCAGAAAGCAATTAGAAAATTGGAAAAAACAAATTAATGAATTCATTAAAAGAGAATTAAGAATTGAGTTGCACCCGGAAAAATCAAGAATAATTTCTCTATCCAAGGGAATAGATTTTGTAGGATTTAGAAATTATTACTATTTTAAGTTGTTAAGAAAAAGAAATCTAAGAAGCATGGAGAGAAAAGTTCGTAAATACAAAAAGAGCCATATAAGCAAAGAGAAAATTATGGAATGTTTTCAAGGGTGGAACGCGTATGCTAAATGGGCAAATTCTTACAAAATAAGAAAGAAGGTATTACAAAAAATACATTTAAAGCCAAATTAATGGTTAGGCTATTCGACCGTTATTGTTCGAGTTCTGAAGATTGTTCCAGTTGGAGTTCAAATTCAGATTCCTGTTGAGGTCAAGCCTCGAAAGACGGCAAAGATTAGCCAATTAATTGAAAGTAAATCACCACCACTTCATTTTTCGAAAAAACTACTAGATGTTGTGGTTGAATTTTATGACTTATTTTTGTTTGTTAATAAGTGCTATTAATTGGCTTGTAGCCTAACCATAAAATATGGCTAGGAATCTTAGAAAAAATAATCTCTTTTTAAGGTTATATATAAAAATTAACCTTTTAAGGTTTTCATTGCATCACCAAATTTTATTAATTATTAATGTTTATTTTTCAGCGCGCGTGGCTTCACCATTCACCACAACTACCCGACCGCCATCGTCCGAGCCCCGAAGATAGTACCAGCCGGAAGCCAAACCCAGACCCCTGCCGAGGACAAGCCCCGAAAGACCTTCTTTTCTTGTAGATAGATATCTATCTCCTCTACTTATTTTATTTGGAAGCCCTGTTTTCTCATTAACATCTACAGATGAAAAATTTCCATCTCTTTTATTCAAAATTGGAGCATAAATTAGCTCTGCATCATCTCTTAACTTAAATGCTAATCCATGGGGAGAGCTTGAGTCTTTTTCTAAATCAAATCCTGCTAAAGGAATTATAACTGGCATTTTTTTGTTCCCTCTTACTTTAACTTGTTTCATCAAATGATTTGCCAAATAACTATTAGGTTCCCCAGTAGTTCTCAAAACAAGACCTGCATCTTCGTACTGCCCTCTTAAAGGAATCACTCCTGTCTTAATTGCCATTTCTAAGTCTGCAGGAGTAGCAGTTCTAAGGCCGTCTGCTCTTATTACTTCATTTACTGCAACAACATAAAAAGGATTTGATCCTATTACAACCCCATTGCTATAATTTCCAATACCTTTTACAACATTAAAACCATTATATTTTGAATCTACTTCCTTAGAAACTTCTTTTCCAAAATCTCCCTCTAAAAAACCTATGCTAGGAATAAATTCTGGAATTGCAACCAATGGTTTTCCTTGAAATTTAGCTTTTGTCATTTTTTATTAATTATTAAGGTTTATTTTCCAGCGCGCGTGGCTTCGCCATTCACCACAACTACCCGACCGTCATCGTCCGAGCCCTGAAGATAGTACCAGTAGGAGTCCAAATACAGACCCCTGTAGAGGACAAGCCTCGAAAGACCTTCACTTCTCGTATAAAGTGTTTTATCTCCACTCGCTTCAAAAACAAGCATTCCTTTATCATTAAATGTTGAAAACCTATTTCTATTATTTTTATTATCTAACTCTGGAGCATCTATAATAGTTTTTCCAAGTTCAGCTTTTTCGCTTAAATCAAAAGCCAACCCATAAAAAGAATTACCATCTCTTCTTAAATCTAAAGCATCAAAATAAAGTGCCTTAGGAGTATCTAAAGAAATTCCTTTAGTTTGAAGTTGTTTTGACAAATCTCTTGCAAGAAAATCATTATTCTGATAAGAATCATTTCCACTTCTTAACACCACACCAACATCCTCATACTGCCCTCTTAAATCAAGACCATTTTCAAGAGCCAAACCAATATCTGCCATTGTAGCAAGTCGAGAATCAGCTGGCAAAACAGTCCGGAGTAATAGCGGTGCAAATGAATTACCTCCCCTTAATTCTCCACCACCTTTAGAAAAAACATCCAAGGATTTCTTAACTCTATCCCCATATAAACCATCAGTATCTTTTACAAAGCCTTCAAAAGCTTCTTTATATTGTGGAAGAACATCTGCTGACACAACACTAACTACAGGATAGTCTGCTCCTCCTGGAACTAATAGTGTTTCTCTTGCCATGCATTTTCCACAAATCTAGCATTTATAAATCTTTCGCTATATATTAAAAAGTAGTTACAATATCTATCTCTTATTAAAATCTCTTGACCTCCATTAAATATTTTCTCCAAAACCAACAAAACATTTAAATATAACAAAACATTATAAAACATAACTAAACATTATAAACCAAAAAAATGACTCAAAACATTTTCGAAATAGGTGAAAAAGAAAACAGAGTTCTTGGCATTGTGAAATCCAAATACGGATTAAAAAACAAAAATCAGGCTCTCAACCTAGTTATTCAGGCATTTGAACAAGAACTGCTTGAGCCAGAAATAAGGCCGGAGTATTTAGAAAAGTTAAAAAAAATTGATAAGGAAAAAGAGATATCTTTTAAGAACATTGAAGAATTAAGGGCAATTATCGAAGAAAAATAATTTAAAAATGGATTACGAGATAAAACCAAACCTAAAAAAAATTCTCAATAAAATTTACAAAAAAAATCCGCTAATGTATGGAAGAATTTTTAAAAAAATTCATGAAGTAATTAATTCAAATCCAGAACATTATAAAAATTTAAGACACAGTTTAAAAGAATTCAAAAGAGTGCAAATAGGCTCATTTGTCCTTGTTTTTAAATTTATAAAATCAGAAAACAAAATACAATTCTGGGATTTTGACCACCATGACAAAGTTTATTTTAAAAGGTTTTGAAAAATTATCCAACAAAGATAATTCTTCACAATCAGAAATATTTAAATATAACCCTCTCCTTTTCTCAACATGGCAAAAAATTCAACAAAATTTATTCTGGTAATACTTTATTTAATCTTAGGAGTTTATTTCATAAACTTCCCGTTCAACTTCTTCAATGTTCCAGAATCAATTCTAAATATCAATGAATGGATTGTCTTTGCGGGCGGAATCCTCATGCTTTACGGCGCGGTGAATTATCTAAGAGCTGAAAAACTTTCTGGGTGAAACTTTAAAAATCCCTCTCGACATAAACAACCCCAAAACCATCTTCATAAAGTTGTATAACATCCTCTCCACACTAAAGTGTGGAGTTTCCGTGATGTGAGTCTTGATTT
>CAYQQA010000011.1:0-12050 GCA_964419805.1 Candidatus Woesearchaeota archaeon | reverse complement strand
TACTTCCTCATAAGCTCAAGGTCTTCCATCTGCTTCGCATCCTCAAATTTATCATGCGCCAAATCCTTAACAGCTGTCCGTTTCTCGTGCGTCTGATTTTTCAACTTAGGCGCCTTGCCGTCAAAAACATAAACAAGTTTAATCCCTTCTGTCAACAAACTAATATTCCTGTAAAAAAGTCCTGAAAGATGACTCGTCACATTCTGCTTCGAATCCATCAACGGCGTCCCGTCCGGCTGTCGAATCGTCGTCAAAAACTGATAAAGAGTATTAAACCCATCAACGCAAACAATCCGACCTTTAAGATCCGAAAGCTCAATCTTTTTCCTCGGAATTATATCTTTAACATTAAGTCCCATAAAAAAACCAGTTCAAAGAAATATAAAAAATTAACGATTGGAATAAACTTCAAAAGGCGTTTTTGGCAAAGGCCCAGAATCAGAATTATAATTACTTCTAATCCTACCAGCAATTTTGTAATAATAATCCTTCATTTCTTGAATGCGCAAATTACTAAAATTTTCCAGATTTAATCCTGTACTCTTTAAATTTTCAAGAACACTTATAAAATCCTCCCTGTTTTTTCGTGGTTTATCTTGAAATCTTCTGACAATCCCTTCTGCTTTAACAACATCATAACCCCACCTTTCCATAATATGCTCAAGATATCCATTATCATATTTATCAACACTAAGACTTGTTGAGATCAAATGACACCTAATCCTTTCATTTAAATCAGGATCACTTTCAAAAGTCCCAATTTCATCTCTGCTATCTTCATCCACCATAATGTAACCACTATTTAATAGTATTTAAACTTTTTGGAAAGCACATTTCAAGAATAACAATTTTTAATAATACCTATAAATTAATTACAACATGCTAAAAGTTTCAAAAATTTCGACAGGTTCATACGATTTGAACAAGTGGCTGCACGGCGGATATGAAAAAGGAATTATCACAATGATTGCCGGTCCTCCCGGAAGCGGAAAAACAAACTTCGCGATTTTAACGGCTGTCTCGCAGGCTAAAAAAAACAAAAAAATCCTTTTCATCGACACAGAAGGCGGTTTCAGTTCTGACAGAGTTAAACAAATCATCGAAGACGCAAACCCCGTTCTAAAAAACATTTTAATTTTAGAGCCAAGTTCCTTCTCAGAACAAAAAGAAATTTTCAAAAAACTCTCGCAAAAAATAAAAGAAAACACAATTGAACTAATTATCGTAGACAGCATGGCAATGCTTTACAGACTCGAGCTAGGCGACGCAATAAAGGACAAAGAGGTCGATTCGATAAGGAACATAAACCGAGAAGTCTCAGAACAAATGAGATTCCTCTCAGAAATCGCGCGCAAAAAGAAAATCTCTGTTTTAATCACAAACCAAGTTTACAAAGAATTTCAAAAAGAAGAAGACTGGCGCGCCGGCAAAAAAGCAGAATTCAACATAGTCGGTGGAGACCTTTTCAAATACTGGAGTAAATGCATAATCGAACTCACAATAGACAAAGAAAAAAGAAAAGCATTCCTTATGAAACACCGAAGCCTCCCCCCGAAAACCATGGCCTTCGACATCAAAGACAAAGGAATATTTAAAAAAGGCTGGATATAAAGATTTATAAAACCATCTTTGAATGTTTTTTTATGGGCTTAGAAGAAAATTGTGGTTTCGAAGAAGATTTAACAAAACTAAAAAGAATCAACGAACAATATCCAATAATTTTAATTGACACTTCGGCAATTTCAACATATCTTTCTTCAAATCCAAATAATGGGAATGAAAAAGAAAAAACCAACATAAATCGTCTTGGAATAAGTTCTGCAGAATTTGTGATTAAATATCTTCAAAGAGGAGGAAATATTTTTATTACTCCAAATATTGAAGAAGAAAACTGCCCAAAAAGCAAATACAAATTTAAAAAATCTATAAAAAAGATGGACAGAGCTCCAAAGAAACAAAGAAAAAATTTGTTAAATTTGCAAAGATCAATAAGAGAATCAATAAAAATAAAAAAAAAGATGATAAACTTATTTGAAAAAAAAGGTAAAGTTTTAGACTTAACACAAACCGAAGAATATCAAGAATTATATTCAAGATACAATTTCCTTTTAACCCACTTTAAACTAAGTGAAACAGATTCCGATATTTTAATTTCTTCAGTTTTATTATCTCGCTCAAACAACACTGCATTAGTTACCAACGACTTTAAAATTTTTTATGCAGGAAAAAATTTATGTGTCAATGAAAAAATAGAAAGAACCAATCTTGAATTTTTTGTCAGAAAACCTTTTTTCAAACTAAAACCTTTTGGTTCCAAAATCTAAAAAACCCCTGAAAAAATACTGTGCCCCAAAATAATTGTCAAAGCGATATAAACAGCTTTTCCAACAGATGTATAAACCAAAAATTTCCAGAAATTCATCTTGAAACTTCCTGCAACAATTGTCAAAGGATCACCTATAATCGGAAGCCAACTGAAAAAAAGAATTCCCACATTACCGTACTTTCTAAAAATTTCATTGGCCCTTTTCCTCGTTTTAGATTTTTTCTCAGGCATAAATTTTCTAATTCCCTTCAGCCCAATATAATAATTCGTCAAAGTTCCAACAGTCGCACCAACAAAAGCCACCACAAAAGTAATATAAGGATTAAAAATAATCGCAGAAAAAACCGTCGCTGCTTCAGACGGCAGAGGAATTATAGAATAAGAAAGAAAATTCACCAAAAAAAGCCCAAAAAGCCCGTAGTTCGAAAGCAGTGAAGATGTTAACACCATCAATCAATAAAACGAAGAATGTTTTTAAAATTAATTAACTGATTGGTAACAAACAATTATTATAAATTTCTTTAACATTATAAAATCATGGATATAAAATTCGAAGTCATAAAAAAAATAGCTGAAGCGCGTTTCAAATACAAAAACCTCGGAAGCGTCTCGAAAGTCAACAGCAACTCACCCCCAAGTGTCTTCGTTGGCTCGAAACTGAAATATCCTTTAGTCAACGTCGGAATTTTAAGCCCGCTCGAAAAAGACGAAAACGCATGGCTCTACGACGACGCAAAATATTGGGCCGACAAAAATTTTTCAATAAAAGAAGTTGTAAACTTAAGAGACAATTTATTAAATTCAAGATTTCAAAGCCAAGTTCAAGAGGCCAGAAAAAAGCAAAAGTTCGTCGAAATCGCGCAGGAAATCGCAATTGCATCAAAACCTGTTGAAATGGAAATACAATTAAAAAAAAATATAAAAATCAAAAAAGAAAAAGACAGAATCCTCACACCCCAAGGAATGCGCGCGCCGTTGAAAAAAGCAAAAATCACGGAAAACGTAAAAGTTGACAAAAAAGTCGACAGAGTAATCAACGAAGACATAAAATCTGCAGAGGGGCTCAATTACCTTTACAAAAATAATTTTTCAGAATATGTGTTAAGTAAAATTTTAAGTATAGGAGTTTTAGGACTAAAAAAAGACAAAAGATTCGTCCCAACCCGCTGGTCAATCACAGCCACCGACGACACAATCGGCAAAAAAATAATTTCAGAAATAAAAAATTTCAAAACAACAAACGACTACGAACTTTTTTTCGGAAGTTTCATGGGAAATCACTATCTGATTTTAATGATGCCCAACGTCTGGAGCTACGAACTTTTCGAATTATATTTGCCAAGAAGTTCTTGGAATCCCTCTAAAGAAATAAAAGCTGCAACAGATTTCGAATCCTTCGACGGACGAAAAACATACGCGTCAAACTGCGCGGGCGGTTACTACGCTTCGCGACTCCCGATTTTAGAACACTTGAAAAAAACAAAAAGGCAGGCAGGAGTTTTAGCAATCCGACTCGAAACCCCAAGCTACTGGGCATCACTTGGAGTCTGGGTAGTCCGCGAATCTGTCAGAAAAGCCCTCAAACACAGAAACCTAAAATTCAATTCAATCGAAGAATCAAAACAGAGTCTTAAAAAAATCAGCATGATAAAATTCGGCTTCAATCCATCGCAAATCATCAAACAATCAAAACTCCTAGAACAAATCGAAACTCAAAGAAGCTTGAGAGATTGGTTTTAAAGAATAAAAAACAAATTTCAAAAATTATTTAACTTGCAATTCTATAAATAAACTATGCAAGAAGATTATGTCTTTGAAATAATTGACAATTCTGGAAGAAAAATACACTTATCAAAAAAACAATGGACCCATATTAGAAAAAAGCACCCTGAAATAGAAAACCTAGAAATACTGGAAAGCGGGATAAAAAATTTTGACAAAATAACCTGCAATGATTTTGATTCTAGTGTCCACTATTTTAAAAATACTTTAAAAATTTAAAAAAGAAAAACAAATTCCTTTGTTGTTGCAGTTAAATATTTAAATGGAAAAGGATGCGTATTTTACTAAAAAATAAAATGGAACAAACTTACGAAGTGCATTATGATGAAGTTGAAGATTTTTGTAGACTCTCCCTCAAATTCTGACGCTGAAGAAATAGAACCAGGAATATTTGTGAGAAGAGATGAAAACAATTCTGTAAAAAGCGTTGGAATTTTCAGCTTCAAAAAACGATCAATCCCTATCAATGATATTCTTAAAAAAGTTAACTTGATTTTTCCGTTGAAAATAAGTATCTAGTGGCTTTCTTTCCAAACCAAAAAACTAATCCTCAATTTTCCAATACATTTATTAACTCCCGTTCTTTTTAAAACACAATTAAAATAGGTGATAAAATGAATTGCAATTGTAAATGGACTGAAGGAATTTTAGCAGTAATTATCATCGTCTTCTCCGTCATCTGGATGGTTAGTTGGGAAAAATGGATAATTTTTGCAGCCGGCGTGATTCTGTTGCTTCACTCGTTCTGTTGTAAAAACTGCGGAACATCTTGCATGCCCGAAGCTAAAAAAACTTCAACCAAGAAAAAGAAAAAATAAACTTCGATAAAACAAGTTTAGAAAGATTTGATTTTGTAAATTTTTTGTTCAAAAAAACTGACTCTCCTTATTTTTCTCATACTCTTTCCGTTTTTGCTTCAATCTTTCAACCCACTCTTCATTAGTTTTGCAATCCGGATTAAAACAAAATTCCCACGGCCTTTTTCCCTTAGACAATCTTTGAAGCTTTGGCCAACCGCACTCATCACAAACCTTATCCGTTTTTTTAATAATCCCGTTCGGAGGCAGAGAATAAGTCTGCGTGCATTTCGGATAAGAATCACAACCAACAAAAAACCTCCGCGTTTTCTTAGAATAATTAATCAACAAATTCCCTTTCTTGCAACCCGGACATTCAATCAAAGTATTCTCCGCCCTCAGCTTTTCCCTCAACTCATCAGTCGCCTTAACCAACTCCTTCCCAATCGAATTCTCATGCTTCTCAAAATCCTTTGAAATACCCACAATCGTTTTCTTGGCTTTCTCGATAACTTTTTCCTCTTTTTCCTGCCAGCCCCTCTCAGACTTAACAATCGACTCCATTGAATCTTCAAAACTCCGTGTCAAATTCTCGTTAGTAATTATCGGCGAATATTTTTCCAAAGTATCAATCAAAGAAATCCCCAAAGGCGTCGCCTCAATTGACTTGTCCTGAATATAACCTCTGTCGTAAAGCGTTTCAAGAATCGAAGACCGAGTCGCTTTCGTCCCAAGATTTCTTTTTTCAAGTTCAGAAACGATCGACGCCGGCGAATACCTCCGCGGAGGCTGTGTCTCTTTCTCCTCAACCTCAACATTAATAATCTTAACCTCGCCATTCAAATCTGGAAGAGAAACCTCCTTAAGTTTAGAAGGATAAATTTCCATCCATGCCTTCTTGGAAACTTCAGACCCGCTCGTGGAAAACTTCAAAACATCAATCTCCAAACTAATTCTTTTCCTATCAAGAACCGCGTCCTCGCAAAAAAGCGACAAAAATCTTTTAACAACTAAATTATAAATTTTCTCTTCCTCACCAGCAAGAACCTGAATCTCGCCAGTCGGATAAATCGAAGGATGTGCAGAGTCTGTTTTCTTCCCTTCAACAGGTGAACTCCTTTTCAAAAGATGTCCTGTCTTAAATTTCTTAGAAAGTTTTTCAAGAATCTCTTTATAATTTATCGACGGCGGAAGCTTCTGACTCGACGTTCTCGGATAAGAAATCAAACCGTTAAGATAAAGCGACTGCGCAATCTGCAAAGTTCTCGACGGCGTAATCCCATAAAACTTGTAAACCTCTGTCTGCAAGCTCGTGAGATTAAAAGGCGGCTGCGGCGGAAGCAACTCCTGCTTTTTCACAGTCTCGGCCAAAGCACTCTTCCCTTTTATTTTCTCAAACTTAGAAATCTGTTTTTTATCAAAAATATCTTTAACATGCTTAAGCTTAACAACATGAGAATTTTTCACATTTATAAAAACCTGCCAGTAAGGCTTTGACTTAAAACTCTGAATCTCTTTCTCTTTTTTAACAATCAAATTCAACGCAGGCCCCTGAACACGCCCGATAGACATAACTCTAAAACGCCCGGTAGATTTCACAGCACTCATCAAAGCCCGCGAAAGATTAATTCCATAAAACCAGTCCAAAAAGTGCCTTGTCTCACCGGCAATCGCCTGCCCCCAATTTATCGTCGACCGCTTAAAATCGTAAGCCTTATTAATCTCGCCGGAAGTCAAAGTCGAAAACTTCATCCTCGAAGCGTCCTTCTGCCCACACAAATAACGAACAATATTAAAACCAATAACCTCTCCCTCAATATCATAATCTGTCGCAACAGTAATCGAACCAGCTTTTTTCACAAGCAACAAAATCAAATCAAAATATTTTTTTGTAAAATCTTTTTTCCTCACTAAATAATTTGGTTTCCAGCTTACATCAAAAATCGGAAAATCAGAACCAGATTTATTTTGATGCAAAGAAAACAAATGCCCCACCGCACACGCAACAAAAATTTTTTTCCCGTCTCTGTCAACTTCGTAATAAGAAACACCACCAGAATTTTTTGTCACAGCGTTGCCCAAAGCCATAGAAATCTTCGACGCTGCCTGCGGCTTTTCAGTAATAATAAGCTCAGGCCCTTTACCTGAAAGTTTTATCTCAGGAGTTTTAAATTCCTTCTTAAAAATTTTCCCACTAACTTTTTTTCTTGACCTAGACTTTGGTTTCCCGACAAATTTCTTTTTTCTTTTCTTCTCTCTACCCTCTTTAAGAGGAGTTCCTTTGTGAATTTTCTCAACAACCATCTTCGCTATGTCTGACTTTTCCAACGGCGGCGCCCTCTGAAATTTCTCCACAGAATATCTAACATCAGTTTCGTCAACTGGGAAAAAATCCTCAGCACGCTTCTCTTCCTTTGTCTTCTTCTGCTTTCTCGGCATTTTCAAATAAACCCCTATTATTATATAGCAAAAATAGACTTTTTAAGGGTTTTTAAAAACACTCGCTATAAATTCAATCGGTATAACAAAGACTTAATGTAAAACCTCGAAGATATGATATTCTTAAATGATTTTCCCACATTGTCAATTTAGTATGCGCCTGAGCGGAGCGAAGATTTTTAGGTTAGGAAATTTTTGACTTTGTCTAAAATCTTCTCTGTTTGAAAAAATTGGGAGGAAGTTTTTTGGGTTGGGGAAAACTATTACTTGAATAAAAAAATTGAAAATGAAATTACACCCACTTCGTTCTCGATATAGCAAATAATTAATACAAAAACTGTAGGAATAAAATAATGATTAGACTGATTTTAGTGAATTAAAAATTATATTAAATCGAGCTTTGCTCGGAAATTTGGTTTTTGATAAGTTGTTAAGCCTGAAAATCCTGAACACGTGGAGAAACTATTATTTAAAATTTAATTACTTAAGTATCATCAAAGCTTAATTTTTCCAAATCAAAATTCACTCAACATAAAGACCTCTTAATTAAAAAATAAAAACAAAAAATCATAAATTAGAAATTTCAGGTGCAAATCCTCCAATCGATATTTCATTCAAAGGTTCATACAATCCATCTCCATACAGAAAACCCTCAGACAAATGAGGATCATTCCAACCCCCATCATCGCCTTTCACACTAAATTGACTCCAAGGACTATCAGCGACGGCAAATCCGGACAAACAGATCATAACAGCAAACAATCCAATTATTAGCTTCTTCATTTTACCTCCTTTCACTCCTTTTTCTTTTAATCAAAAACCGAGTAATTCCCGCAATCGCTAAAACAATCACAAAAACCAAAACGAAAAAGAAAACCAACGCTTTCGTCTGATCAAGTTTCCTAACTTGAACATTGAGGACATTTCCATTGGCATCCTGTCCACCAGGAACAGTTTCTTCGTAAGTAAAAAATTCAACAAAAGGATTCACATCCTCTAACCTGTCACAACTTGGTGGTCTTCGACAACCATCTTCATCAACTTCGCCCGGAATAACCTCTCCATCATCACACCAACCAGGAGCTGGAGAAACCCACTGAGGACAACCATCATCACCATCTCCAGACACCTCAACCAAAACACAAATTCCTTCTTCACAAGTTTCATTCACACCACAATCCGGATCACCAGAACATTCAGCATTTGTCCCACCCGGAGTCAACGCAGAATCACAATCAAAAACAACCTGCTCATCAACACCGTCAACAACCGTTCCTCTCTCACCAGAACAAGAACTCCTCCAATTCATTTCAGTGCCATCTTCCTCGCTAACTTCAACACTGCAAGAATCATCCGGTCCTTCTGAACAAATATAATCAAAGCCCTCTGCATAACAGCTTTGGGCCATTCCTGTGGAATTTCTAAAAACACATGTAATAGTTTCCTCAACTCCTTCGCCTAAAACATCATACCCAACTAAAATCTCCGCACTGTCAGTTGAAGTATCATTTGAAATTTGAACCGTGCTGTACTCAGAAACAAAGTGTCCTTCTGGAAAATTCTGCAAAGCTTTAACAGTCAGCGTCGCTGTTCCAGTTCCTCCAACACAAGTTGTTTCATCAACTTTTTGGCTGAGAACATACCCTCCAACATTTGGAAAAATCCCCTCAATCATACTCGGTGTGCAATCAAGCCCGTCGATTTCCCATTTGTAACTGTGCCCTCCTAAATACTTTGATTTAATATGGTAAGCAGTAGCGACCAAATTCACTTTCCCATCTTCAGAATTATAAGGCCCATTAGCGTTCGCTTCTATTTTAGGATTTTGAGAAATCAGGGAAGTAAACTCTCCACACCCATATTGATTACATGCCCCTAGTCTAAATCCATAAGGAGCGTTTTCATATTCTGGAATACTCCTAATAATTTTATTTCCAATTATCTCCGGAATAACATGGTGACCTCCCTCCCCCCATTTTACCCATATCATGTAATAATAATCCGCATAAGGATTTTCATCCCAACTCAAAGTTATATCTCCTGTTTCAGGACCCGGCATAGCCTCAAAATTAGTGGGCATTGAAGGATAAGTCTCCTTTTCTAATTCCAGATAAGGTTTATTCCCACTCTCGCTCGAACCATAAGTCAACATGTCAAAAAGACCATTGTTTCTCTTCATCATAAACGAAATCTCTCCAGTACTACGAGAAATTTTATCACTCAAATCAATCCTTAAATCCTCGTTGCAATCTTTTGCATTCACAAGATCATAAACTCCTGTCTGAGGATCAAAATCACTCTCATCCAAATCACCGTAATCATTTATCTTAGACAAAATAGGACAATAACTATCACCAACGTTCCCTTCAGCTGAAACCAAATTCAAATTCAAATAAAGCCCCGACCAATCCTTGCCCGTTAAATCAAATTTAAAAAAAGCCCGCGCAGTTCTATGAACATTTTCATACCCTCCATAAGTTGCATGATCATCAGAAGCTTTCAAAAAATCAGAATCATCATCAACAACATAATCATCAATCCCAAAATCATTATCCTTATAATGAACTATATAACCATCATGTTCTGGATAAACAAGTTCAGGCTCCTCAATTATTGCTCTTCCCGTCGACTCAAAACCAGCCATCAACAAAGCCCCCAAAACAATAACAATCGAAATCACCAAAACAAACACATTCTCTCTTTTCATAAAATAATTAGAAAAACTAAGTTTATAAAATTTTTGAAGAAAGGTTGAAAAGACTTAGAGAAAGAAGTGTGGAACGCCCCGACCGAATCAGAGACGATTTGGACCAAGTCCATGGGACTCTTTTTTTATCTCGAGCATTTGTTTTTTTAAAGTAGGAAGTTCTTTTTTAATTATACCCCAAATAATATCTAAGTCAACTCCAAAATAATGGTGGATCATTTTATCCCTTGTCCCTGCAATTTTTTTCCATTCAACTTTTTTGTATTTATTTTTAGTTTTTTCCGATACATTTTTAACAGCTTCTCCAATAATTTCAATTTCTCTTACTATTGCGCTTTGCTTTAATCTATTAAAGTCTAATTCTTTTCTATCCATTTTTTTAGAAAATTTTTCTATTGCGTTAATACTATCTAAAATGTGTTCAATAAATGCTAAATCTTCTTTTTTCATAGTATTCTTACCTCCTGCTTTAGAATTCTATCTTTTAGAAAGGGACTTAATCCATTGTAGCTAACTAGATCTACCTTTTTATTTAATTTCTCAGAAAGTTCAATTTCTAGGCCTGCAAAGCCAAAACCCATATTTTTTGTTGGTTCAATAAGAATATCTATATCGCTGTTTTTTCTCTGTTTGCCTTCAGCATAGCTTCCGAAGATTCCTGCTTTTTTTATTTTATTTTGTTTTAAGATTTTTAAAATTTGAGCTTTTATTTTCTTCAGAGCTTCTGTTTCTTTTTTGTTATTAATTCCTAATTCTTGATCTGCTTCTTTTTCCTTTTTATTTAATTCTCTTTTAAGTAAATTTACCCCTAAATATTCTCTTTTCTTTGAAACTTTTTTTCCAGTTCTAACTGATAAAACTCTGTAGTAATATTTTTTTCCATTGATTTCTTTTACTTCTGTATAAACCATGATTAGTCTACGTCCACACAGTATTTAAATCTTTCTAAATGTAGACGTAAGAGAAAAATGGAATCACTCTATTATTCCATAATGAGTATAAGCCCCGACCGTAGACAGACTCATTGTGGTATCGGAGAGTGATGTATTTTTTCTTTTATACGTAAATTATATGTAAAAGTTGTGTATATTTGGAAGAGCATTAGTTTTGAAATTTTTAAGGTAATGATGATATGTTGAGAGAACTTTCATAAGAGGTTTGATAAAAGAAGTGTCTCGATGTTTTGAAACCGAATCCCCTGAAAGACGTTTGTAAACCCAAAATGATTTTTTCCCTATCCTTCCTAAAATTTCATTTTTTTTGTTTTTTAATGGCAAAGGAGTTTGATAAGGAAATTTATTCTTTTTAAGATGTTTTAAGACAGCAAATTCCAAATCTAAATTTTCTTTTTTCCAGGGAGTTAATCCTTTTGCAAGAACTCTTACAATATAACGACCTTTTGATGTAGATAAATCAAAGTTATAATTAACCTGCCCCTTTTCTATTAGCGAAAATTCTTTCAGTTTCCCAAGATCATATTCCTTACAAATTTTCTCAACCTCTTTTTTTGTTAGTTTCATCTTTATTCTTTTCTATAGTTAATTAAAATACATATAAAAATCTAATTCCCAACATACTTATACAAAAACAGCAATAAAGGTATTGTTTCTTCTTTGTTTTTTTCCAATATTTTCATAATTTTCCTGAATTCTTCAATGTCTCTAAAAAATTTTAATTTATATGAAAAAGCAGATCTTTTTAATCCAAAACAGAAAGATTTAAATATAAGTAAGATTAATCTTATTTATGGAAATTGAAGTAACTAAAATGAGTTCAAGAGGCCAAGTAGTGATTCCTTTAGATCTGAGAAGAGATATCCGTGAGGGGGATAAATTAATTGTTGTTAGAAAAGGAGATGAAATTGTGTTGAAGAAATCAATTCCTGAAACAGCGTTATTATCCGAAACAGCACTATCAGAAGCATGGCTATCTAAAGAGGATGAGGAAGCATTTTCATACTTGCAGAAAAGATGAAATTTCAAAAATATGATATCATTCT
>CAYQQA010000010.1:0-12277 GCA_964419805.1 Candidatus Woesearchaeota archaeon | reverse complement strand
TATTTGTCTCATCCTTACTTTAATTTATTTGAGAATAACTAATTTTCGGTTTTAAAATTAAACTCCGGACAACGCCTGCAAACCCAAAACTATTTAAAAAATATTCTCCACAAAATTTAAAGGAGGTAAAATGGAAAAAGTAAACGGCTGGATTTTCATCGTGATTGCCATATTGCTATTGCTCCCTTTAATCGGCTTAAACATCGGAGTAATCGGCGACTGGCTTATCGTAATTGCTTTCGCACTCGTGGGAATTTTCAAACTCATGAACAAACAATAATTTTTTATTTTTTTATTTTTTATTTAAAATAAATTCTAGGCATATTGACAATTTAAAGCAGACCCTCCCTTAAACAAATAATCAACAAAGTAACTTAAATCTGCAACATTAACTCCATTATTCCCATCAACGTTCGCTGACCACATGTTAGGAGGTTCTGGCCCACCTTTCCACAAGTAATCAATTAAATAACTTAAATCTGCAACATTTGGATCCTGGCCATCGCCATCAACATCACCACAAATTTTCTTATTCAAACAACCCTCAAAATAAATCATCGCCCCATCGATTGAATTATAAGACTCAAAAATAAGGCCCAAATTTTCAGTAAAAATATAATCTGAAAAAATCTCTCCTTCATAAATTCTGTTGTCAGTTAAATTAATTGGCGCAAAAATATAAATTCCAAAACCAGCACTATCTGCCCAATTTGACCAAGAAGAATTATATCCAAAACTCCCCCCAACATAAGTTCCTCCCACCGGAATCTCATCATATCCTCTTTTAATACTCTCTCCATAAGATAATTTCAGAACATCTCCACCTAATGAAAGAGCAGCATAAATAACTCCCATTGCTGAATTTTCATCTGAAACAAGAACAGTTACTCCCAATCCCTGGATAACCTTAGAGCTATGTTCACTAATTTCTTTTGTTTGGGAAGATCCATTACCCTCAATAACCTTAACAACAGAGCTTGTGTCATCTCCTCCAATCAACTCTACAGTGTAAAAATCGCCATCAACCAAAACCGTCGCTTGAGCATTAGAATTATTGCCCCCTAAAGACAAAGTCAGTCTTTCAGCAGTTTCATATAAATAAAGTTCATTAACATTAGTTTCAACTCCAATCATGAACTCTCTCCCTAATAAAGTTGTAAACTCTCCAATTGAATCTGAGTGTGTAAAATCAACAAATTGATCAAAAGTAAAACCAACGTTATAAAGAGGGTCTGCCGCAAAAGTTCCCATATCTATATACACCGAATTATTAGAAAAATTGCTAGACATAATTTTATTAGAATCAATATAAATATTTTGAACGTAATCTGCAACAACATTTCCCACAAAAGTCCCATCTTCCAAAAGCATTGGCAACTCAGCATCAGTCAACGTTTGCCTTACTTTATTAATCGAATCTCCAATATAAAGCTTTTGCGATGAACTTTGAAGATAATATTCATCACAACCAACATCTTCTGATACATCAATCTGCAAAATAAATTCCTTAACATCAATATCAGCACTCATAACTCCTGTTACAGAATTCTCATCAGCCAAGTTAATGGTAACCTCAACACCATTAACTGTTTTAGTCTGCCCTTCAATAATCTCTTTGGTCTCAGACATACTATTAGAAATAACTTTTATAGTAGCAGACGTATCGCTTGCAGAAATCAATTCAAAAATATAATCGTCAATTGTCCCATTTTCTTCTTCTAAATTCAAAACCACAAAAGGCCTATCATAACTTGAAAGAACAAAATCAAATCCTGTCCACACATTAAGATAAAAAGGGGTTTCATCAGCAGCGTACAAAAATACCCCAAGATTATTAATATTTTCAGATCCATTTTCCTGTATTTCTTTAGTCTCAAAATTTCCAAGACTATCCAAAACCTTTATTGTAGCAGAACTATCACTAGCACTAATCAAACTAACTAAATAATAAGAATCAAAAGTAATATTTGACTCCAAACCTTCACTTCCATCTTCAATCCCACTCAAACTAGAGCTTGAATCAATGCTTTTAACAGGTTGTCCAGTTATTTTATTCCACAAATCACCAAAAAGCCCTGCACTAATAAAACTAAAAGACATAAGAACAACAACAAACAAAATAAATACTAACCATCCCCTCTTTTCAATAATACAACAAGGGAAGGGGGAGTTTAAAAACATTTCTATAATTAATTTCACTCAGGAACCAACGCAAAAAAACTATAACTTCCTTCCTTAACATTCAACGCAATTTTTTTCACGTCTTCCAATTTAACAGAATTAATATTTTTTTCATAATCATAAAAACCCGAGCTGTCTCCTTCTTCAATCTCAGCCCTCAATAAAGAATCCATCTGAGAAACAGACTCTTCCATTGAAATTTTCCAGTGCCCAATCAACTGCGTTTTCGTCATCTCAACCTCTTTCTCCTCAATCCCTTCACCAACTTTCTTAAATTCTTCCAAAATCAATTTCTTAACCTTCTCAACATTTTCTTTAGACGTCCCAACATAAATATTACAACATCCAAAATCTTTTGTTGAATCGACATGCCCTCCGACACCGTAAGCCAAACCTCTTTCCTCCCTGATTTCTTTAAACAATCTCGAAGAACCTCCTTTCGCCATCAATGAAACAAGAACCTCCGCAGCGTAAGAATTTTTATCGCCCGACTTCGGAGTATGAAAACCCAAAACAAGATTCGCTTGATCTATCCCTTTCCTTTCTTCAACGTCAGAATGAATTTTCTCAACAACTTCAAAATTTTTAATTTTCCCTTTCCCATCCCCAAAATTCTTCTCGGCAAATTCAACAATTTTTTCAAAATCTGCGTCCCCAACAACACACAAAACTAAATTATTTGGCTGATAAATTTCCTTAAAATTTTCAACAATTTTTTTCTTATCAATCGAGTTCATCGTTTTTTCAGTTCCAATCAAATCTCTTCCAAAAGGCGACCCGTACAAAAATCCCTGTATTTTATCATGGACATAAGTCATAGGATTGTCACGCCTCATTTTGATTTCTTCAAAAATTACTTTCCTTTCTTTCTCAAGTTCTTTTTCATCGAAAACAGAATTCTTAACCATGTCCCCCAAAACATCAAGCGCAGTTTTCAAATGTTCCGAAGGCATCTTGCACCAATACCCTGTCAACATTTCGTCAGTAAACCCATTCAAAATCCCCCCCTTTTTTTCAATCTCTGAAGAAATATCCAAAGCACTTCTTTTTTTAGTTCCTTTGTACAACATGTGTTCTATAAAATGGCTTAGCCCTTTTTCTTCAGCAGACTCATTAATTCCTCCCTGTCTCGCAGCAAACGCAACGCTAACGACCGGCAGTCTCCTTTTTTCAAACAAAACAGTCATTCCATTTTTCAAAACTTTTCTTTTAAAATCCTTTTTCATTTTCTAAAAACCAGATATCTCTCACTTCCCAATTCAAAATCATCTTCCATTTTAAAGTTTTCTTTAATGAAATTCACAATCCAATTTCTATTTGCTTTAAACTTTTTCCGAGAAACCATACTCCGCGTTGCAAAACTCACAACAACCCTTTCTGCAAGAGGAACAATCTCTCCCAAAAACTTTTTAGAAAAATCTCTCTCAAGCATTTCCAACCCATCCAAAACTTTAAACAAAAAAATAACTTTCTTAGATTTAATTTTTTTAATTTCTTTTTTTATTTTTTCAAGATTAAACAAACTCAAATGCAAAGCTTTTGCTTTCAAATTTTTTCCCTTGAAAGAATTGTTCATCAAATCAACCAACTGCCCCACTGCTTCAATGCCCAAATAACTTATTTTTTTATTTGGGAAAAAGCCAAAACTAAACCCATTAACACCCGCCCCAAAATCCACAACACAACCTTTAAAATTTTTCAATAACTTCCCATACAATTCACAATAATAATCAAACCTTTCCCTCGTCGACAAATGCTTTCTCAAAACCCATTCGGCATTCCTTCCATCCGATTGAAAAAGTTTCCTGCTTCCAAAAGCGCCATAAACTTTGTGCAACAATGCCCTCGTTTTCTTAACAACCTCTTCTTCACCCATCCCTTTTTTTAAAACAATTGAAAAAGCCATTTCAACATCTTTTTTTATAAGCCTGGAAAATTCTTTCTTTTTAATTATTTTATTGTAAATTTTCTCATCCATTTTCCATAAATTTCTTAATTTTATAAACTAAAGGCGGCCAAAAATGAACAATTAGATGGATAAAAAACCAAGTGTGCTTTGAATTTTCACCCTTGCCAGACTTTCCCGGAACCAAAGGATCAAGATAACTCCAAAAATTTAATTGTTTAACTTTTTTTAACTTTACACTTTCCAATTTTTTAATTAAATCACTTTTTCTCCCAATCTGCTTCAAACCAATTCTTTTTCCAAAAAATAAAAACTCAAAAAGAGAAAGATAAGTCCCATGCAAAGGAGAACAAATACTTACAAATTTACTCGTTTTTTTCCACCCTCCAAAAAACTTCAAGTAATAATCCGCGACAACCCCTCCAGCACTAACGCCAATAATCCCAACTTTCTCATTTTTTTTCAATTTCAAACCATCAACAAAATTTTTCAGCTTTTTGGCCAAATTTTCTATGCTTTGCATCAAAGTAGAATCATACTTAAAATAAATCACATCAAAATCTTTCAATATTTTCTTTATTAAAAACATATCTCTCTTACCCCCCATTCATTCCGCAAAGAAAAATTATTTTCTTTTTATCCATTATATTTTTAAGTGAAAAAAGATTAAAAAAACTATGCCTATCAACGCACATCCAGATTACCTCGCAGCAGAAAAAGAATATTTGCAAGCCTACTCTCTAGAAGAAAAAATTGAAAAATTGAAAAAAATGATTTCTGTCGCTCCAAACCATAAAGGAGCTGAAAATCTCAGAGCCCAACTAAAAACTCGTTTAAAAAAATTCCAGTCACAACTTGAAAAATCAAAATCCAAAAAATCATCTTCTAAAGGAATTAAAAAAGAAGAAATGCAAGCAGTTGTTGTCGGCATAACAAACACCGGCAAGTCAACACTCGTCTCTTTGCTAAGCAACGCCAAGCCAACAATCTCTGAAATAAAATTTTCGACAATCAATCCAACAATAGGCATGATGCCCTACAAAGGAACACAAATCCAAATCATAGAAAACCCCGCAGTATTTTCAGAATACTACGACAAAGGCATCACTCACACCGCAGACACATTGTTAATTTTAATAACAAACCTAAACCAAATAAAAGACATTTTGACACTCTTGGAAAAAGACCCTGGGAAAAAAACAATAATATTCAATTCATTTAACAAAAATCCTGAAGAATTAAGAAAAATTTCGGCAACACTAAAAAGCAAAAGATACGACTATATAATTTCAAACCTCAAAAAACCAGAAAACTTAGAAGAGCTCAAAGAAAAAATATTCCAAACATTTGACAAACTCAGAATTTACACAAAAGAACCGGGAAAAAATATTGAAGAAGCAAAAAAAAGAAAACCGATGATTCTAAAGCCAAACTCAACAATAAAAGACGTTGCAGAAAAAATCTTAAAAGGTTTTTCTAAAAATATAAAGGAAATAAAAATTTGGGGCCCAAGTTCAAAGTTCGCAGGTCAAAAAGTCGGCTTAAAACACAAAGTCAAAGACCTGGACATTGTCGAGTTTAAAACGCGTTAAACAACCTTCAACAAAATCAAAACTCCCAAAACCAAAAGCCCAAATGCTGAGACCTGTCTCTTGTAAGGCAACTTGGAAATTTTTCTAGAAAAATAAATAATTGAAGTAATCTGAATCAAAGTTGCAAGATAAATTCCAAAAATAACAAACAGCGAATTTCTTGTAACAACAAAAACCGAAGAATATGCGAGGCTATCGTCGATAACAGTCACAAACGCCGTCAAAAACCCAATCCCAAAAAGCTTCGCCATTTTTTTCATAGAAACCGGCTTCTTCGTCAGCTTAAGTTTTGTCTGAGACTTCTTTTTAGATTTCGGGAACAACAAATTAAAATAAATTGAAAAAGCCAAAACAAAAATTATTCCCGACGCAATTAAATGATAATATTTAAAAGATCTCAAAATCGACGCAAAAGAAAAAGAGAAAAAAATTGCAACACTGATTGCAAAAAAAATTCCCACACCAAAAACAATTTTTCCTTTTCTTGTCCTCGTCAAACTCGAAATTATCGGAACGTGAGTTATAGTGTCATCAAAACCGGTTATGATTTTTACAAAAAATCCAGACAAAAACTCTTTTAACATAAACCATTAATCCAAAAAGCATTATTAAAAGTTTTGATGAATGTGAATTAAAAAACTAAACAACAAAAAAATTAAACTTATTGGGGATTCAGAAATAAATAAATGTTTAAAAAAAATCCTTTCTGAAAAATACTTTCAAAATCTTTTCAAAGAAATTTACAAAGAAAAAGAAAAAGCCTCAAAAATATTGAGAGAATTTTCAAAAAAAGACTTTGAAGAAACAAGCAAACTTTTTTTAGGGGTATTTTCTAACTTAACTGAAAAACAAAAATAAAAAAAAAATATTTCTAAGGAAAATACAAATGCTCTCAAAACTTTTTTCAAAATTGCACAAACTCACAAAAATATAAAAGAAGAAATTGATCCTATAAAAAAAGTTTCCTCAAAAATTTAAATCTTCCAACCCTCCCTAATCGGCGCAACAATTTTCTCCAAACACTCCGCAACAAAATTTTTCAAATCAGCAGGATGAATTTTTTTATTCGCAAAATCTTTTTCCAAACTTTTATAATTTTCATAAACTACATTTCCTCCAAATTTTTTATCTCTTTTAATTTCAATTTTCTCAAAGAAAGAAAAAACAGAATTTCCTTCAATGCCCTGCGGACAATAAGCCTTACTTATTTTTTTCTTAATCAAATCTTTAGAATCTCTTACAGAAATAAAACTGTTAGGAAAAGAGCTAGACATTTTTGTTTCAGGCCCCTTAAGTCCAGGAAGCAAAGGCGTAAACAAATAAACACACTCCTGCAATCCCACATCTTTCCCCTGATCAATTCCCATCATGTAAATCTTTCTCTGATCCAAACCCCCCAAAACAAAATTAACCTTTAATTTTTTAACATCCTCAACTTGCATCAACGGATAAATTATCTGTGAAATCTTTGCGTTCTCAATATCTCTAGCAACCTGTTGCATCGCTCTCACCCCTCGACTAACCGTCAAATTCAACGCCAACTTCAAAACATCTTCAAAATAATCCGGACTTTTTTGAAAACTAGTTCCCTTAACAATTTCTGTTTCTAATCCAAGTGCTTTAAATCCTTTTTCCCACTGCGCTAACATCCTGTTAACAAATTTCCAATCACCTTTTTTATTCAACCAAGTGTGCCAGTCAGCCAAAAGAATCTTAACTTTAATCCCGGCTTTCTGCAAATCCTTTAATTTCAAAATCGTCACCAAATGCCCAAGATGAATCTCTCCCGAACACTCATAACCACAATAAACAATTCCTTTCTTAGAAAAACTGCTTATCTTTTCCTCGTTAATTATCTCAACACAATTCCTTTTTATTAAATCAACCTTACCCATAACAATCCAAATCTTTTTCAATTATTAAATCTTTTTATTCCATGCTCATAGAACTCATCATTTTTCTCCTCGCAGGAACTCTCACAGGAGCAATAACAGGCCTCGTGCCCGGCATCCACATAAACCTAATCGGCACAATTTTAGTTTCACTATCTTTTTCAGTAATTTACATTTTCTCCCCAATTTATCTCGCGGTTTTCATCGTCTCAATGGCAATTACCCACACCTTCCTGGATTTCATCCCCAGCGTTTTCCTCGGCTGTCCAGACACAGACACAGAACTCTCAGTTTTGCCAGGCCACGATTTTTTAAAAAAAGGCAAAGCCCACACCGCAATAATGCTAAGTACATACGGAAGCGCCTCGGCAATAATCACCCTATTAATAATCTCAATCCCCTCACTAATCTTAATTCCAAAATTCTACGAATTAATAAAACCGGCAATCCCTTACATCATCGCACTAGTTTCAATTTCATTAATCATCTCAGAAAAATCAAAACTCAAAGCACTCTTTGCATTCACGCTTGCAGGAATTCTCGGAATTCTTTTTTTAAATTTAGAAACAATAAAGATTTCAGAGCCCTTGCTTCCATTGTTAACTGGTCTTTTCGGAGCCTCTTCAATAATTTTAAGTATTAAAAACAAAACCAATATCCCAAAACAAAAAATAAAAAAAATAAAATTCCCTTCAATAAAACCACTTTTAGGAGCAAGCGTTGCCGCGCCATTGTGCAGTTTTTTTCCAGGCCTCGGAAGCGGCCAAGCTGCAATAATCGGAAGTTCAATTTCAAAATTAAAAACAGATTCAAGAGGATTTTTATTCCTTCTCGGCGCAACAAACACTCTCGTCATGGGATTTTCAATTCTATCACTCTACGCAATCTCAAGAACAAGAACCGGCGCTGCATCGGCACTAAGTCAAATCCTAAAAGAAATGACGCCCCAAGTTCTAACAGTTTTAATAATCACGATAGCCATCTCTGGAGCAATCGCATTCTTCCTCACAACATTCATATCTTCAAAAGCCTCTAAAAAAATAAACTTCATAAATTACAAAACACTCTCCTACACAACACTCACAATCTTAACAACAATTGTCCTTTTCGTATCTGGCATAAAAGGCATAATCCTTCTTGCACTCTCAACAGCAACGGGCATTTACATAATTTTATTGAAAGTCCGAAGAACAAACATGATGGGCGCTCTACTGATTCCAACAATTTTATTTTATCTTTTATGAATTTTCCAAAATCCAAAAACCTTCGCTTCAACAATCAAATTAATTTTCCTAATCTTCATTCAAGAATATAATCTCAAAAAGTTCAGGGTTTTCAGACTTAACAATTTATTAAATCGCGAACGCAGTGAGCCATTTTCACAATTCCACAATTCAGATAATAGTTCCCACGCCGTCTTCCATACCAAGATGTCCGGATTGTCCTTGGGTGTTGAAAGGGTAGTGATTTAGATTAGGATTACACAATCTTTAAAAAGCAATTCCAACCAAAAATATAATGGCACAAAGTTTAAATCTTGATGCAACACTTTATTTTCCTTTCGCAAGATGGATCAACAAATCTTTGGCAATCCCTCATTTCCTTGTAAAAGATATTAGTATGATTCGGCCAGATGTCTTAAAAGATATTGGGTTTAAAGGGTTGGTTTTTGATAAGGATAATACCCTAACTGCACCTTATGCACTAGAAATATTCCCCACAATTAGAGATTCTTTTAGAGAATATCAGCAGTCATTTGGAGATCAGATGGTAATAATCTCAAATTCTGCTGGAACTAATGATGATCCAAATTATAGAGAAGCAAACAGAATTGAATTAGAATTGGGAATCAAGGTATTGAAACATTCAAGGAAAAAACCTGGTGGAATAAAAGAAGTCAGGGATTATTTTGGATGCAATCCAGAAGAATTAGTTATGTTTGGAGATCGAGTGTTTACTGATATTGTTTTTGGTAATAGATATGGGATGTTAACAGTACAAACAGCACTCCTTACAGAAGAAGGAGATAATAAGGCTGCCACAAAGATTAGGGGATATGAACTTCCTTTAATTCAAAAGTGGATAAAAGAAGGAAAAACAGCTCCTCAACATAGAAAATATGATGAAAGAATTTGTATAGAAAAATTAACATGTTGACTAAAAATAAACCAAAAATAACCCAAAGTGAGATTCGGGACACTTTGGTATTACACCCACATCAGGGTTTTCAAAATTAACAGTCTTTTATATCAAGCGACTTCGGAGCGAGTGAATTTTAAAAATTTCCATCCACCCAAAAATAGTTTTACCCAACCCAGAAATCTCTTCCCAGCAAAACTCAATTTAATATAATTGTTGATTCAACAAAATCAATTTTTGATAATCCTTAATTCATAAAAATTTTAATAATAGTTTCCCCACATCCAAATAATATGCCCTCAAAATCTTCAAAGTTTTCAAACTCAACAATATTCACATCAAAAAACTTCGCTCCACCCAGAAATAACACTATCAATTAATTCACTAAAATCAGCCCAATCATTATTTTATACTCGAAATTTTTAACAAATCCATTTTTCCCAACCAAAAAAACAAACATTTATAAATTACAAAAACACGATTGAATTATGAATATTCAAAAAATTTTGAGAAAAGCGGCCAAGCCTTTGGCAGGATTAGCGCTAATCACCGCCCTAAATTTTACCAGTTGCGAAAAAGAAAATAATAGTTCAACTACAGGTCCTTCAGGTGGCAAATCTGAAGAAACAACCCGCATTAATATCCACACATATTGGAATGACGGAGATCCTGCATTTGTGAATGTTTACGTTTACAAAGCATATTCTGACAAAAGATTTGAAGCAGGAAGCACTAACTCCCAAGGAAATTTCTATTCTTCATTAACCTATCCAACAGATGATTTATATGAAATCTTCATTCAAGACATACCTTCAAGACAATGTTTAGACAATGTTTTAGTGGGATTTAATTCAAACACTCCTTGGCCAGTAATAAAAGGAAGAGAAATAAGTAAAAAAATAAATGTAGGCGATAAAAATCCTAAAAGAGACCTAAGTGGATGTAGATTTTAAAGAACTTAATAATCCTCTGCCCGGCCGTAATCTTTTTGTTGTGAAGTTTGCTGATATTTTTGTTGTTGGTGTGGCTCAGACTCATGGCCGTTACTAAAACTTTCTTGGCCAAAGTTTTCTCTAGGTTGTGACTTAAAATTTTCTGAATGACTCGAATCTTCTAAATGTTTATGCACTTCATAATTTGTTCCCTCATTTTTCTCGAACTCATCACTAGTTTCAAACAAAACTCTTGTTTTAAAAAATAAAGCCAAAAACCAAAGTACAAAAGGAATGTTCAAAATAACTTTCCAAAAGAAACTTTCAAAATCAAAAAGCAAAAGTAAAAAACTCAAAGACAAACCAATTACAATAACATAAGATGAAACAAACAAAATCCCAAAAATCGCAGCAAGTTTTGAAAATCTTGTCTTATGAGAAATTTCAGCTAAAGAGATATAAAATAATTGGAGACCAACAAACAAAAGTAAAAGTGAAAAAATCGCCAGCCCTAATATAAACCCCTTAGAACCCACCAATGAATCAACACCCACTACATTACCTGTAAACTGAAAATCCTGCCCGTCAAAATCAAAACCACTATTCTGATTCAACAACGCCGCATTCTGATTTATCAATTCGGCACCAGATTCAACAGCTGATTTAACAGACAGCCAAACAAACAAAAAAGACAACAAAACCAAAAAAACTCCTGCAACAACCAACCATGAAGAAACTTGCAATAATTTTGAATCTTTTTTCTTCCCAACTTTGGCAAACCCAAAACAAAAAAAGAAAAACCCAGCAAGAAAAATAACTGCAAAAGAAATAATAATCCAAGAAGACCAACCACTAATATCCAAACCACCAAACAGCGAATAAACAAAACTTCCAAAACTTAAAACAAGAAAAACAATACCAATTATTCCAGCTGTCTTTATCCACCTCATCCAAAACAAAAGAAAAAACATTATTTAAAATTTCCTAAAACCATTTTGCCAAAGCTTCCTGCTTCTCAAGCTCCTTTCCAAAGATACTGTCAATAAAACTTTTTACAAGTTCAAGATTTTGTTGAATGTACGGCGACACTTGATATTTTTTACAAAGCTCCAACGCCGGCTCTAAATATTTTTTAATTCCTCCTTCATTAACCGTAAAAATAATTTTCCCTCGACATTTCGGACAATTCCCTCCCAAAGGAGGCCTCCTCAAAATCTCGTTGCACTGCACACATCTAAAACTCTGAATTGAAAAATTCCTAAGATTTCCTTTCATGTCCCTCATAAAATGTCTATCAATAATAAGCCGCGCAGTATCCGAAGTGTTCGCAGCCCGAATTTTTTCGACAAGCTCCATTTGCCTAAAAACTTTTTCTTGCATAGTCGCCAAAAGCTTATAATTAGAACACAAGACTCCTTTGAAAATATTCTCTGTATTGTGAGTGAAACCAAGATTAACAAAAGTATCTTCTCCTTTAACAAGAACATCCCTCAACATATTAACCTTAACCCTTGACGAATGCTCTTTTTTCTCAGCAAGCTCATAAAGTTCTAAAGGATATTCATAAACATATTCAAAATCCAGAATCTGGTCATCAACTTCTCCAGCGTCAATTTTTGCATTCAAAACCAAAGG
>CAYQQA010000009.1:0-13147 GCA_964419805.1 Candidatus Woesearchaeota archaeon | reverse complement strand
GCTCATGCGGAGTAAAGGATTCGAACCTTCGCAGGCACTAAGCCACGAGAGCCTTAATCTCGCCCGTTTGACCACTCCGGCAACTCCGCATAAACATTAAACCCTCTATTAATTTAAAAACCTTTAGAATTAACTTTTATCTTTTTCTTGCTTCATACTTCTCTTCCCTCCGCCATGTCGATAAGGAAATTTCTTCCTATTTTTCTTCTTATCTTTCTTCTTCTTTCTTTTATCAGAACAACCATAATCCATAAAAATAATAAAATTTCAAAATTTAAAAGTTTAACTAAAATCAATTTTCATATTTTCACATTTTTCGAGCAATAGTTCCTCTGGTGTTCAGAATTTCCTTCAACTAACAACCACTCAAGGAATGAACAACTTAGGAGAGAACCATTTTTTCCCCCAAAGCCCAACCCCTACCTTTAACCTTCAAGAACCTCATTACAATCGGTATGCTTCAAAGTATTTCCATCCAAATTCTGCCAAACTTTTCCAGGCGCGCAATCACCTTGTGAAAAAACAACACTATCACAGCTTATCGCAGAACAATCATCCACTCCATAAAGCCCCACAGAAGGGTCCTTGGCTAAAAACTTGCACGTAACATCTTTAAAACTCCCGCTGTCAGAATTCAACTCCCTCTTAACTGAACAAAAATCATACTCGGCGTTCGTCGAGCAAGCCGTCAAGCAGGCATTTTTTATCGTGTCAACATTATTCTGATTTAAAAAAGGAAACAAAGTTTTCCAACCAATAGTAAAACCTGCAATTAAAATAACCAAAATTATAACCCCCAAAACTATCAACACAATCGCATTAGTGCTAAGCCCTTGACCCTTCTTGCCATTAAAAAACCCAACACCTCTATTTTCCATAACAAACAAAAGCATTGTGTATTTAAAAATGTTTTTAATTGAAAAATCTGAATTCAATTAACTAATCGGTCTTAGAATAAAAATTAAGCCTCAATCTCTCAACATGAGTTCTATACTTTTCATACTTTGGAAAAACCTCGTGAAAAACTTTAGAATAAGATTCGCCCGCTTTAATCAACAAAGAATCCAAAGCTTCCAAAGACGCCTCCCTCACAGTCCTATGTGAAAAACAATAAAGACTCGTCAAAAAACCAAATTCTGCCAGATAACTACTAAAATCCCCACCCAAATTAAAACCTTCTTTCAGATCATTCTCTCTTCCAGATTCCCGACCGCGACTGAATCCCTCTTCATAAGGGTTAGCCCATCCACAAGGTCCTATTGACATGATTCCAACAAAACATAATGATTTATAAATATTTATATTCAAAAAACACAAACAAAACTTCACTTAGCCCATAAATAAAATAAACCACCAATCCCCAAAACAATTTAACCAATCAAGCAAGATAATCTCAACAAGTTCAGAGTTTTCAAAATTAACAATTTTCAAATCGCGAGCTTGCGAGCCAATTTCAATCCATCAATCTCTCAAAACATAACTAACTGAAACTCCATCATTTTCAACAAGAAATAAAATTCCTTCAGAACTTTCAGTCAAATTCATAATCTGAATTATTTTATCTCGAGAATAACCCACGTTTTCATAAAAATAAAAATCATCAACTAAAGAATTTGCCTGTTCAACGCTCTCAACTCCTTTTATCTCGCCCGTTTTCAACCCTGCAACATAAAAACTCAGCAAAGCCATTCCAACAAGCGCAAAAACTCCCAGCACCAAAATCATCACAGGCACGTCTGCTTTTTTATTTTCCATCATTCATCCATCAGCACGAACTCAAAAAATTTATTTTCATCAACATAAATTTCCTTAGAAAGATAATCAACACTTCTTTGATTGATATCACCACCCCTTAAATTCACCGGCCGGCCTCCAAAATAATCATTTTTCCTAATTCCGAAACCCTCAAAATTAAAACCCACCCAAACATCAACATAATCTCCATAAATCCCCTCAAAAATTTTCTTCGCAAAATTCCCGTTAACTTCATTAAAATCCCCTTCACTTTTCAACCCATCAAAAATAACATTTCCATTTTTTTCTGTCAACAAATAATTGTAAAAAGATTTTAAAGGAATCCTCGAACTAGATTCGTAAAATTCAACTTGCCTAGAATTTTTAAAAATCCCTGCCACACTTGCTAAAAAAATCCCTGCGGTCAAAATAACAACAATAACAAGAGTTGCAACAACCCAAGTAATAGTTTCTCCCACCTGCGCTTTTTTATTTTTTTCATTAAACATTTTTTTCAGTCTTCCTCACCGACGCAAAAACATCAACAACATAACCTTCCTCGTAATAAAAATAAAATTCCTTTTCAACACAAAAGGGCCTTTTGTCAAGTTTTGAACTGCACTCACTCAAATCAGAATTCCCTCCCCCAACAGATTTAACAAACTCTCCTTTCAAATCCTTAACATTTTCATCAAGATAAAAAAAGTCCGCCCTCAAATAAATCTGTCCCGTTTCAAAATCTCCTGCCCCAAATAAAATCCCGCAATTTTCAAAAGAAAAACCATCTTCAAGAACATTTTCGTTAAATTTCCCATCCGTATAAAAAAAACAATCAGAAGCTCTTTCCACAAGAGTGTTCGCTTCAACCTCTCTAACATCATAAGGCTTCCCGTAAAAACTCAAAACCATAAACACAATTACTCCCGCAACAATAAACAAAATCACAAACCAATAAATCGAAATAAATTTATCTCCCTTTTTATTGGACAATAATTTTCGCAACCCCATTCTTTCCACCTCCTAAAGGAAAAACATCAACACTCACCTCAGCATCGGTGAAAAAACTGTAACTATATCCATTGCCGTCGCTGAGCTTAACCAAAACTTCGTTCCCATTTATTTTAACAATGTCTTTATTGTCAATTTTATTTTTCTCAGCTTCTTCAACAGCATCAGCCATGTCAATTTCAATAACCTCTCCAGACTTAGCAGCGTCAACCAAAAGAGCTATCTGCTTCGCGTAACGCTCTTCCATATCAGCAGAGTTATCCATTTTAGAAGCCAAAAAAACAACCAGCACCAAAATAAAAACAACATTCAACACTATAAAAACCACATTCTCCGTCAGTAAATTGCCTTTTTTCATTTAAGATTTTGTTATAAATTCTTTATTTGAAGCAGTAAGCCTTGAAGAAAGCTCATTCGTCGGAACCAAGTAAACTTTGAAAATTTCGGTGTCCTCAACAACATTATCATCCAAACCAGTCACAGCAGAATATCTCTTAGAAAAATCAATTACATTCTCCTCTACATTTATATCAAATCCTTCCTCGAATTCAAGATTCTCAATTTCAACAATCCCATAAATATAACTAAAAAAAGTTTCCGTGTCTGAAAATTTTTCGCTTTCCAAAAATTCATAAAACTCTTTGTAACTAATTTCGAAAAATTTGCTTTCTATGTCCTTATCAAACTTTATCGTTGAGCAAACAGCGTATTTCACAGAACTATCTCCAACATTTCCATAATCAACTTTCCCCTCTCCAAACATCCACCAGCAGTCGGTCATCTCCTCAGCAATTTTCCTCATAACTTCATCAATTTGCAAATCAACTTTTTCTTTGACATCAAAACTAAAACCTTCACAATCTTCTCCTCCAGAAATACAAACATAATTAGTCGTGCAATCAACATTTCCCGCAAGACCTTTACTCTTCCCACTAATCAAAACAGAATTATGACAAATTTCTTTTTTTTCTTCCCCTCCCAAATCCAAAACAAAAATAAAGATTAAAATAATCGCGAAACTCGCAATCAAAATTATCAAAGTTACTATCTGCGTCGTCGTTAATTCTCCTCTTTTTTCCATCACATTACTCCAAATTTTTTAAGCAAACCATAAACTCCAGCAAGCGCAATCAAAAAAAACACAATCCAAACCAAATACTTTATCAAATTGTCAAGCTCCATTGGTTATCTCCTTTTTTTCATGATTAATTTCCAACTGCAAAGGCAATTGGTTTTCCATTATCCCAATATAAAAATTTCCTCCAATAGAATAATCACTTTCCTTGCAAACCCCCTCATTATCACATCTTCTTTTAAAATTCTCAACATTTATGCCCTCAGCCTGCCCTTCAAATTTACAAAAACATAAACACGAACTAAATCCTAAATCTTCACATCTTTCAGAAATCTCCCCCTCGACAGGCCAACTAACAATGCTCCATCGATTATCCTTTGAAGGCCCAAAAATTTCCACAACATCTGCGCCGGCGTTTATCTCGGAAATCAAATGATTCAATGAACCTTTAGCTTCATCAAGTTCATCATCTCCAGAAAAATAAACCGCAGCCAAAAAATAAGCCAAAATCCCTATTGCAATCACAGCTATAACAATCTTCACAGTTTCTTCACCAAGCAAAAAACCTTTTTTATTTTTCATTTTATCAAACTCAAAAAAAACTCAGGCTCCGTCCCACTAAGATTTTTAAAAAAATCAATAACATAATTTTTAAAAAAATAATAAACTCCTAAAACAACAACTGCGAGAACAACAACTCCAAGAATAAGTTTAATCACCTGTCCGATAGTAAGTTCTGCCATTTTATCTGAAAAGATTTTTTATTTTTTGAATGAGTGAAATTCCCTGCCCTTTCAAAACAAAAATCGCAATCAACACAATCGCCAGCACAGCCACAGCTATCAACAGCCACGGCAAATAATCTGAAATAATCCCTCTTTTTTCATTTCCAATCATAATTAAAATAATAAAAAGTTGTTAATAAATGTTTGGAAGAAACTTGAAAAGGGAAAATTAATAAGTCACAAAATTTTAGATACAACATGGAAAACAAATCGAAAAAATCATTAAAAGTTTTACTTTATTTAATTCCAATAATTTTGGGAATAATCTATGCAACAAAAAAAGAAGGGCTACCTGTTACAGTTATTACCGCATTCACTTTATTTACAATCGTCTTAAAATTCTGTGGATTTACAAATCAATTCCCTCAAGCTCAAAACCCTCACTAAAAGAGAGAATCAAAAAAATAAAATTAAACGGCATTGTTTTCTTATTATCCGCAATATCCATGTTACTAGTCGCATTTGCTAGCACTCCCTTATCAAAACCAATTAACGAAATGTCCCCTTTAACAGAAATTTTCGGGGCACTTGTAATTGTCTTAATAATAGTTTTAGGATTCACTTCTTTCCTTAGTTTGATTATTGGTTACTTAGTTTACAAGAGAGAATCAAAAAAACTTAAGCAAAAAAAGATTTAACCTTCTTATAAAAAATAATATAACCTCCAACAACTGTAGAAAGAATCAATCCCACAATATTTATTGGTGCTAAACTTCCCAAAATTCCTACAACCCTCTCAAAACAACGCTCGCAAGAACGTAAAGCACAATACTCGAAAGCAACGCAACAACAAAATAAAGCAAAACACTCCTTTTCAAATTTTTACCAACCTCGCTGACTCGCTTAAGTTTGTCCTCACCAGAATCCACAATAATTAAAGTCCGCGTCAAAATAAAAACAATCTGAATTAAATACAAACCGATAATCAACTGAAGAAAATAAGCAGGAATCATTTGGGTAACCTGAAAAATTCCATCATCACCCGCCAAATTCGTAAGACTTCCAAAACTAGTGCCGACCTCACCAACATCTCTCAAAATAGTTTCCAACCTCCAAAGAATCGTCACAATCATCGCTGCGAGTCCTGTCACAACTCCTGAAAGCAAAGGCGCCAAAAAAGTCATATTGCTCTTCATGTCTGACGCAATTTCCGCAAGCAAATCTTTAAGCCGTTGATTTATCTTCCCAATATTTTTCACATACTGAGAAATGCTCATCAAACTCGACGCCGCAATCCGCAAACCTTTTTTAGCAGACTCAATAAGAATTTTCATGCTCGTAGAAATCAGCCTCGAAGGATAATAAAGCAATGCTCCCCTGTTCTTATCAAAAATCGCGCTCTCAAGTCCCATCCCCATGCTCTGAACATTATAATTAACCTTCCTGAAAAAATTCTCCGTCTGCAACCCTCTCGACATTTCCGCAACTTTCCCAAACGCGAGTTCAGGAGGCATACCATTCCCAATCCGATTCCCAAGCTGAAACAAAGAATTATTGAACTCGTTCTCAAGCTCCTCAGTCGCATTCCTTCCCTTAATCAAAGAACGAGTTTTCTCCTTAAACGCAATTGAAAAAAACAACGCAATTCCCAAAGGAAAAAACATTCCCAAAATAATCGAACCAATTCCAAAAATCCCCCCGTCAGAAAAACCAAAAAACATTTCATCACCAAAAACGCCCAGCCCGATATCTGCAAAAGAAAAATCTTTCTGAATTCCCAAAGCATCCGGAACAGGAGTAAAACCCAAAATCAAAGGAAGCAAACCAATTAAAAATAAAGGCAAACACAAAAAAAACGCTTTAAAATAAGGCGCCTTGCTCTTAAAAGCCCCGTATCCAGGATTCCTCTCAACCATCTCTGTCTGCCCATAACCTCCAGGCCTCAAAAAAATAATTTTATCAGTAAGATAAAAAACAAAAAAAGGAATTATCAAATTATAAAGAACAAAAACATGATATGCTTTCAAAAGCCCTCCAAGCAAGGCAGAAGCAAGAGGAAGTAATGCAAGTCCCAACGTCGGTAAAACAACTCCTAACATATAAACATTTGTCAAAGGACTCCTGACGCTGTGCGAAAATTTAAGCATCTTGTCATAAACTCCATCCAAAACCACCTGCAGAGATTTCTCAAGCATCAAAACCCTTCGCGCATCATCTGGCTCAAACAAACTTCCTTCAATCAAATGAAAACTCTCAATAAACTCAGGCGAATAATCTCTCCAAGTTTCAAGATAATTATCAAGACTTTCTTTCATCGTAGAAAACTTCCCAACCTCAACATCATAAAAAATCTTTTTAAAATCCGTCGACAAAGGTGCTTCAAGGTTTTTCGCAGCAAACGCAATCGCCTTCTCAAGATTCGGAGTATGCCTCATGTAAACAACAACATAGAGAATCGCCGGAACCATCTGACTCGACGCCTTAAGTCGCCACTTGTTTGCAAGCCTCTCGGGATAACCCTTAACAAAATAAAATAAAAACAAACTCAAAATAACACTCAAGAAAAAAAACACGAAAGGAAAATTAGACAAAAAATTACTTAAAATGCCTCCCTGAGAACTACTTTTGACAAAAGCCACTCCGACAGAAATCAAAAACCCGAGGAAAAAAACACCTAAAAAAGAAATCAACGCAAGAGTAACTGCCTGCCAAGGTTCAACATTTAAATGTGCAATTTTAAGATATTTTTTAACGCTCACCTCATCTTTTTCAGAAACATTAACCTTAATCAAACTGCCAAAACCATTACAAAGCTGTTCATATCTCGAAAGCTCAGGCGACCATTCCCCTCGAAAAGTCTCATATTCTCGACTGTAATCCCTATTGTGTTGATTCAACTGCTTATCAATCTTTGCTCCAAACTTCCGCATAATATCTCTAACATCTCTTCTTTCAACCATAATAACCTCTTTAATTAATAACTAATAAAAACAAAATACAATTAATAAATCTGTTGATGTAAAATTATTAAGACCAAAAATAATTCAATCATCTTTATTAAATTAACAGCTTCCTCCATGTTCAGGGCTTTAGAACTTAACAACTTACCAATCCGCGAACGAAGTGGGCGCAACCCTCACTTCCTCTTAGACTTATCCAAAATCGGATTCACGACTTTAGAAAAAGAATCCTGCATCATCGACATTTCTTTTTTAACCTCACTCAAATTTTTCCCATAAGAGCCAATTTTATCAAGAATAGAAATCTGCAATTTATCAATTGTCGTCTCAATTCTTCTAAGTCGCTCCTCCATAAGTTTCAAAGAGTTCTCTGCCAAACTCTTAAACTCCATCAAATCCTCAACCTGTTTTTGAATTTTTTTCGTCTTCTCCGAAACAACTTGATCAGCAATGTCTATAACAGAAGAGTTGTCAGAAAAAGACTCATCAGGATAATAAGAATCCTGTCCCTGTGCATAATCAGAATACTGTTCTGGGTACTGCCCATAATCTTGTTGTCCGTAGTTCTGATAATTCTGATCTTGATATTGCGGAGTCTGATAAGCCTCTTGCGCATAACCTTGAGTTTGAGATTGATAAGGTGAATTGTCCTGCGGCGGCTGAGGTGTAGGAACATAATCTTCCTGGCCTTGCCCCATGCTTCCTGGTGAATAAGCGTCGCTGTTTTGATCCATAATCGATTGTTGCATATCACTGCCAGAAACAGCATTTTTAATCTGCGCCTGACTAAGCGCGTCCTGAATCTCCTTCGGCGAAACCCCCTGCGCCCTCAACGTAGAAATTATCTCACTGTCACCCTTGCCCTGACTTTTCATCTGCGAAACTTTATCTAAAACACCCATAGTATTATCAATTATTTCTTCTTTTTTAATTTTTCCAAATCAGACTTTCTGACAAATTCCAACGGCTGAAACATCTTCGCCTGTTTCGAAAGTATTTCAATATCCTCCTTCCGCGCAAAATCCGACGCCTCTTCAGAAAACATCTCAACAAAAGACTTAATCTTCTCAACATCTTGCGAAAGACCCTGCATACTTTTTTTTATCTCAACAATATCTTCAGCAGTTCTCTCCTTCAATTCCAAAAGATTCTCACCAAAAAGCAAAAGCCTTTCTTTAATCGCCCGCTGTTTTTCCTCAAGATCCCTAAGTCTCAAAGTCGCGTCAGAATAATAACCATAATCTTGATTTTCCATTTATCTCCAAAGACAATTGAGTTTAAAATTGTTGTTATTCTTTAAATAATTTTAAATAGTTTGTTCAATTAAACAACTTATGAAAAAAGAGATAAAAAAACCGCAGAAAATTTTTATCAGCATTCTAGTCGCAGTCTTTGTCATTGAATTAATTTTCATTATCAACATCCAAACAACAGGAAATTCAATTATCTCAGAATTAGGTCTTTCAAGTATTTTTAAAATTAAAGAACTTGACAAAACACAAACATTAACAGGGACAATTGAAACAATTATAGTCGATGATTTTGAAAACAAAAAATCAGATTACATCTATTACTTAAACTCAGACGGAAAAAAATGAATTAGAATTAAAAAACAAAGGTGTTACTTTCCCAAACGAAATTATGAAAATCGAAGGAACTTTGAAAAATGAAAAATTGTTCGTCGACTCTATTGAAAGAATCACAAAAAACAATTTACCTCCCTGGCCACATACTTTGGGAGAGCAAAAATATGTTGTTGTTTTTTTACTAAATGAAAGCGAAATGGAAACATTTAATGCTACTAACTTTACAAATATTGTTTTTGAACTAGCTAATGGGTGGATTGAAGAAACTTCATATGGAAAAGCAAATGTTTCCGGAAACCTTATTTTTAGTTTAGTTATCCCTCCAGACATTTCAGATCCAACAAGCATGATGAATTATGCTCTTGAAGAGACAGATCCTTTTTTTAATTTTAATGATTATGATGGAATTGTTTTATATCACCCTCAATGCGAGGGATGCTACTTTTCTGGAATGGCCAGTATTGGAAAATCAGAATATTTCGGAGATAACTATGGTGCAAAATTTTTCAGAATTTGGCTTAATAGAAAATACGAAAAAAACCCATATGACTATAGTACATTAGTTCATGAAATGGGCATAATTTTGGCTTAATGCATGCAACTTTCCTTAGTTGTGGTGAATTTCCCAACAGAAAAACATTAGACAACGAATGCACCTATGAAGAATATGGAAACATTTTTGATATTATGGGGGATTCTAATTTTGTGAGACAATATGGACTAAGAAACAAACTAATCGCACTAGGGTGGCTAGAAGAAAATGAGATTTCTGAAACAACAGAAGGCACGTATTTTATTTCACCTTTTGAAGAAAATATGGAAAACAATATTCGTGGATTAAAAATTCCTATCGATTAGGGGTTAAAAAATGTCGTAGCAATAAACGATTATGGAACCAAAAAAAATATTACAGGACTTATCAATTGGGAAGACGCCAACAAAAATTTTGGGATGACTGATTATTATATAGAATATAGAACTAATTTTGACAAAATTAAATCAAAAGAATGGCTTTTGAATTTGTTAAATAACAAAACAAATTATGGACTAAACTTTTCACTTATAGAAAAAGGAATACTCATAACTCTTGGAAGAAATAATATGTATGCTTATGAAGGAGGCATTACTCAAAGATATTTATCAACATGGACATTCCTTTTAACGCTCCATCCAAACTCAAGAGTTTGCGAAACTAGAGATGACGGAGATGGTGTTTGTTTTAATGAAAGCCTTTTTTCTTCTTACTTTGCAATGATCCTTCCAGGCGAAACCTACGCAGACGAATTCAACAAAATGAGAATAACAATTTTAGAAGCAAACGAATCAGGAGCTTTAGTAAAAGTTTGCAACGACATGGATTGTGATGGCAATAATCCAAACATAAATCCTGGAGCAACAGAATCATGCAATGGAATCGATGACAACTGCAACGGAGTGGTGGACTGGGAAGAAACAGAAAATTGCTGGTGTGAAGAAAACAACGGAGTGTGTGTAAGTGTCGAAAGTTGTAGCAACTTAAATTACTACACATGGGGGAATTCCCACTCAGGGCATTGTTCTATTGGAAAATGTTGTTCTTTATATCCTTCAAACATAAGATAAACCCCAACCCATAAAAATTATTAAACCCTTTTTTATTTAATTAATTATGAAATTCACCCCACACAGCCCCCTTTATGCATACGAAGTTTCAAGAGAAGGCGGCGAAGACATCTTGTATATAAACTATCTCCCAGCTTCATTCGTGCCAAGCATCGCTGACTATCCTGAAGTTATGGAAAGAATTATTGATTACCTTTCAAATAATCCAAACGTTTCGAGAGTTGTTTTAGTCCAGCAAAAAAATTACAACTATGACAGAAACGAAGTCAATCTCCTAATGGAAATCACACACCTTTACACTTATTTGGTCCAGCACGAAAAAATTCTATCTCAAGAAAAACTGACAAGTGCATGTCCTCAATTCTTCTCACAAAGATACAACGAAATCTTTTCATTCCTAATTCAACTAAGACGTGACCCAATTTCTGCATATCAAGAATTAAGAAAAATCTTAATCCAATCAAGAACAGATTCTGAAAGAACACCAGAATGCAAAAGAGACTTTGCAAAATATTGCGCGACTCTTGAAAAAATTTTGGAAATGCTTAAAGCAACAAAAATAATTCAAAAATCTCTTGTCTATCTTGAGCGGGGAGAAAAAAGCCACAAAGAAATTTACATGAGAATTTTCAAGCCCGACATAATTCCAAACTTTACATTCACAAGACTCATCAGAGACCTGCCCGACGACGCAGAAGTTTTAGACCAATATACAATCGGCGAAGAATACGACGAAGCTGTCGTAACCATTTTAAAAAAAACCGGTGACCCAAAATTCTTTTACCACATTGTGCCTCCTGAAAATAACTTAAGCGAAGAAGACAACTACATTTTAAATCTCGCAAAAGGCGTTTTAATCGAACATCAACCAAAAGCAGAAGAATTCACAGACACAGAAAGAATCCGTCAAGTCTTCTTCAACATCTCCAGAGATTTAGTCCAAGACCTAGCGCAAAACCAAGGCATAAATTTAGATTACGAAGGAGTCAACAAACTTGCAACAATCTTAGTAAGACACACCATCGGTTTCGGCGTTATAGAAATTCTTCTTCAAGACAAAAATCTGCAAGACATATCTTTAAACGCGCCAATCCCTTTAAATCAAATTTTTGTCAGACACAACGAATTCGACGAATGCTCAACAAATATCATCCCGAGCCAAGAAGACGCAGACTCTTGGGCCGCAAAGTTCAGAATGATTTCCGGCCGTCCGTTAGACGAATCAAACCCCATCCTCGACACCCAACTCGAAGTCGGAAAAGTCAGAGCAAGAATTGCAATAATCCAACAACCACTATCTCCCAACGGACTTGCTTACTCACTAAGAAGCCATCGACAAGAACCGTGGACCCTTCCTCTTTTCATAAAAAATAAAATGATAAACTCATTCGCCGCAGGCTTGCTAAGTTTCCTTGTCGACGGCTCGCGAACACTCTTAATCGCAGGAACAAGAAGCAGCGGTAAAACCTCCCTCTTAGGAAGTTTAATGTTAGAAATCCTTTCAAAATACAGGATAATTGTCATCGAGGATTCATTAGAACTGCCAGTCGACTCTTTAAGAAAACTAAACTACGACATTCTAAGAATGAAAGTTCGTTCAGCTCTACTCAGGGGGGGAATAGAAGTCTCTGCAGAAGATGGAATAAGAACAAGTTTAAGACTCGGAGACTCAAGTTTAATCGTCGGTGAAGTGCGAAGCGTGGAAGCAAAAGCGCTCTATGAAGCAATGCGTGTCGGAGCGCTCGCAAACGTCGTGGCCGGAACAATTCACGGAGCAAGCCCGTATGCGGTGTTCGACAGAGTCGTAAATGATTTAGGAGTCCCTGCAACAAGCTTCAAGGCAACAGATCTAATCATCGTCGCGAACCCAATAAAAACCGCCGACCAACTGCACTCTGCAAAAAGAGTAATCAACATCTCAGAAGTAAGAAAACACTGGAAACAGGACCCTTTAGCTGAAAAAGGCTTCGTAGACTTAATGAATTACAACGTCGAAACAGACGAGCTAAAACCAAGTGAAGATTTAATCAACGGCGACTCCCAAGTAATAAAAGACATAGCATCAAACGTAAAAGGCTGGGCCGGAAACTGGGACGCAGTCTATGATAACATTTTACTAAGGGCAAAAATAAAAAAAGAAATCGTAGACACGGCCGAAAAAACAAAAAACCCACAAATTCTCGAAGCCGGTTTCAACGTCCTCGCCAACGACGCATTCCACAAAATCTCCGACAGCGTCAGAACAGAAATCGGCCTGCCAACATCTGAAAGAGTTTTCCCGGAATGGCAAAAATGGCTGAATAGAAACATCAAAGGAAAAAAGATCTATTAAACAACAGTAAGCCTATTCCACAAACTTCTCTTGAAAGTGCTCTTTATTAAAGTATCTCTAAGATAGATACTGTAGAAGCAAGTGACATATGTCACTAGGCAAAACCGAAAATTAGTTCGCAAATG
>CAYQQA010000008.1:0-13787 GCA_964419805.1 Candidatus Woesearchaeota archaeon | reverse complement strand
AAAATCTCCAGCAGACATTTATTTTAGAGGGTGACAAATGTCACCTGGCCATACACTAACCGCTTCTTGATAAACATCTAAAAATTTATCAATTTGGTAATTATCATTTATCTATTTAACCAGAGAAGCAGGCATTTTAACACTATATTCAAAATTTTCCTCGGAAACTTTTTCTTCAACATTTTTCCACAACCACCATCCTGTTTCTATCTTTTCAATCTGAACAACTCTTCCTCCCCATAAATATTCTGGACTACTATCAATAGCCATATGTATTGGAACTTCAGCCTCGCTTTCAGGAGAATCAAACGGAGTTAAAACTAAAAAACTAAGATTTTTATTCACAGGTCTAACTTCCTTTACAAAACCCTGAAATATTTCTTTCTTCATGTTTTTCCAAAAAAATATTTATTTATAAAACCTTCTTTTTTTTCAAAGAATTATAAGCCCAAATATATGTCCCTGCGCTCCACGCTTGCAGTTTCCCATGCGTTTCTTCAGTAATCGGGTCAATCCACTCCGGAAAAAAATTTCCTTTTAAATTTGATTTTGCCAAAACCTTTAACTCATGTTCAGCTTCTTCAAATCTTTTCATTTTTATCAAAGCCAGAACATAAAAGCTCCCGATGAATGGCCAGATGCCTCCGTTAAGGTAATGGTTCGGCGTCGCTTTCGCATCATAGTAGTAATCTTCCCAAAATTCACTCCCCGGTTTTATCGGCGGCGAAATGCATCTCATCGGGTAAGGCCTTGCAAGATGGTGGTTTTTTATAAAATTCAAAATAGAATTGGCCTTTTTTCTGTCAGCAAGTTCAAAAATAATTGCAAGAAGGTTTCCCAAAGAATCAAACCAATCACCAATCTCTTTATACTTGTTGTGATTTTTCCATCGATAAGCCCAATAAAAACTCCCGTTCCACAATTTATCGTCTTTGCTTTCATTAACAATTTTTTTTAATTTTTTCGCTCTTCTTTTATCTCTAACTAATTTTAACATACCATAATAAAGCGCCTGTGTGTTTATTGTTGCCCCATATTTGTGAGGAAATGCGTCCTGCCAATCCGTTGTGGGCAACTGTTCTAATTCAATGTTCTCGCCAAAATCCCTGTAATGAAGCCATTCAACAGCTCTCTTCATAGATTCCTTGTGCTTATTAAACAAATTTTTATTTTTGTATCTTTTTTTATAAAAATAATGGCCTATAACAAACCACAGGTTTGAGTCAATGCTTTTGAAATCAACCTGTTTCTTTTTTTTATTCAAATTCAAAACCGCGTTAGGAATCTGCCCCAGAGCACTTTGGAGGTTTTTCAGAATTTTCAAACTTTTCTTCCATTGATCTTCAAATCCCAATTCACCATCAGTACTTCCCCCAATCAAACTTATATTTACATCCCTGCTCCAGATTCCTTTATACCCTTTCACACCCCCTGAGGCATACAATCCGTATTTTGTCGAGCATTCTTTTAAAGTTTCAACGGCCTCATCATAAGCTTTCTCCAAAACATTTTCATTAGGTTTAACTTTATCCATCGCTTTTTTGTCTGAAATAATGGTAAAATCATCATGTTTTTTTAAAACACTCGCAGGACAATTTTTTCTAAAACCTTCTTTCACCAAACCTTTAATGGCATTTCTTTTATGTTTTCCATTAGCAAGAAGAATTATTTTTTTTGCATTTAAAATATTTTTAATTCCCATTGTTAAAGCTTTTGTCGATGGAGGTTTTTTGTTTTTGAATTTGCTTTTCAAAGTTACTTCTTGCAATTCAATCAATCTTGTTTTGCTTTGAAAACTTGAACCTGGTTCGTTATATCCAATATGTCCGTCAACACCCAATCCCAAAATTTGCAAATCAATTTTATTCTTCGCAAGTTTCTTTTCGTACCTTAAAGTTTCTTTCTTGGAGTTTTTAGCCTCGCTGTTTAGCAAGTTGATATTTTCTTTCTTGATATTTATTTTATCAAAAAAATTCTTATGCATGTAAGAGTGCATGCTTCTTTTATCTCCTTTTTTTAATGGGTAATATTCGTCCAAATTAAAAGTCCTAACTTTTGAAAAATCAACTTTCTTTTTTTTATAAGCTTTAACAAGTTCTTTGTAAAGACCGACGCAAGTTTTCCCGGTTGCACAACCCAAAACAAGGTTTGGCTCTTTTTTAATTTCTGAAATAATAATTTCCGCAGCCTTTCCAGACATTTCTTTATAATTTTTGACTTTTATTATTTTCATTTTAAAGCTTCTATTCCTGGCAGTTTTTCTCCATCAACATATCTCACCAAAGCACCGCCACTTAAACTGATGTACTCAAACTTTTTTTTATTTAGTTTGAATTTTTCTACAGCTTCACTCAAATGCCCCCCGCCGATTAAACTAAACCCTTTGTTTTTTTCAATAGCTTTCAATATTTTAAGACTTCCTTTTTCAAAACCTTTGCTCGAAAAATCTCCGCAAGGTCCTTTCATAAAAATGTTTTTGGCTTTTCCAATTTCTTTAACAAACAAATTTATTGTTTCCGGCCCAATATCAAAAATTTCATATTTATTTGGAAACTCGCTTAATGGCAAGTTTTTTCTTTTACTATTAATTTTAACTCCAAAATCCAAGGGTGTTAAAACTTTTTTTAACTTACTTTTCAAATCTTTTAAGATTTTTCCATAATCTTTGATTTCTTTTTTCAAATATTTTTCTTGTGCGCCTAGTTTTTTTCCTTTTGTAATTAAACACATTTGTCCAAAAAGTCCGCAAGCCAAAACTTTGCCTTTTCCAAGAAGTTTCAAATCATCTTTGGGTTTTGCACCACCCAAAATGTATAGTGCTTTTTTTATTTTAATTTTCTTTAACGCCCGCAATTCTTTTTCCAGCAAAATTCCTGCAAAACTTTTCATCTTTTTTGGAAAACTCACCATCGATGCATGTTTTCTATGTGAATTACTGAATGCATCATTGACATAAATATCGCACCAAGAACTTAAATTTTCAACCATTCTATTTTTTCCAAGTTTGTATTCCTCTTTGTAATGCCTTAAATTTTCAACCAAAATAGCCTTGCTGTTCCTTAATTTTTTTATTTCCTTTTCAGCCTTTTTATGAAACAAATCATCGACAAATTTTACTTTTGTAAATTTACTCATCAGTTTTGCATGGGTTTTCAAAGAAACACAATCTTTTTTTCCAGGTCTTCCTTGGTGAGCAATTACAACAATTTTTGCCTTTTTCTTTTTCAGCCAAATTATTGTGTCTGCAGTTTGTTTAATTCTTTCATCCATTAAAATTTTTCCACCAACATAATTCGAATTAATATCTGCCCTTAAAAGTACAATCTTACCTTTCAAATTTTTTTCCTTAGAAATGAATTTCATTTTCACCCCAAAACAATAAGCAAGAACGCATTATAAATCTTAACTTTTTCTCTTCCTCTTTCTTTCCTCTTTAAGCTTTTTCCTTATTTTTTTGGCCTCTTCCCCGGCTTTTTTATCTTTCCATTTTCTCATAACAATTTCAGTCTCGTCTTCAGCTCTTAAAATTAAATAGAGTAAAATCACAACCGCGATTGTGGCGAAAACAGCAACTAAAAATTCATAAAAAAGTAAATCCTTAGCAGGAAAAAATTTGTGGATCGAGTCCATGATAACATCTTTCCATATTAAGGCCGTCGCTATCGTGAAAGCTGTGACAATTGAAGTTTTTATAATTCCTCCGATAGTAACTTTATTCATTTTTTCCTCCATAACTTTTATCCCAGCGGTTAATATAATCAAATGAAGCCAAGACTGCTTTGCATCCCTCTCCGGCTGCCACAACAATTTGTTTTGCAGGAATATCTGTAACATCGCCGGCTGCAAAAATTCCTGGAACTGAAGTCATGTTTTCTTCAGGCGTTTTTGTGCTCCTAAAAATCATAACTTCGCCCCACCTATTTTTTTGAGCATTTGTAAAATCAGCTTTTGAGACAAGCCCAACCTCAATAAAAACTCCTTCAATTTTTAATTCATTTTCTTTTCCGTCTTTCTCAAAGATTAAGCTATTAACAAATTTATCCCCCTTAATTTCCTTTATTTTAATTTCAGTCATAGTTTCAATATTTTTTAATTTCAAAACTTTCTCTTTTAAGTACGCCTCACCTCCAAGTTTATCCAAAGCTTCCATTAAGTAAACTTTACTTGCGTACTTGCTCAAAAATTCAGCTGCCTCTAAACCAGAGTTTCCTCCCCCGACGACTGCAACAGTTTTCCCATTATACAATGGAGCGTCGCATGTCGCACAATAATTAACACCCTTACCCAAAAATTCTTCTTCTCCCGGAACTCCAAGCTTCTTCGGACTTTTTCCAGTCGCTATTATGACAGCTTTTGATTCATAATTATTTTTTTTTGTTTGAACAAAACATAAATTTCCTTTCTTTCCTGTTTTAACAATCTCTTCGTTTTTTATTTTTATCTTGTAAATATCCAGATGATCCTGCCACTGTTTAACAAGTTCAACACCTGAAACGTGTGTTGTGCCGGGATAATTTTCAACTTCAGAACTCCATGACATCTGCCCGCCAACATCCATTCCAATAATCAAAAAATTAATTTTCCGCCGAGCCGCATAAATTGCCGCAGTCATTCCTGCCGGCCCTGCCCCGAGGATTATTAAATCATACATTTTTCATCCTAACCACCTCATTAAATCAATCATTCTATTAGCATATCCAAATTCATTATCATACCATGAAATAACTTTCACTAAATTTCCAATAACTTGAGTTGAAAGCCCATCGGCAACCGAGCTGTTAGGGTTACCAATTATATCACTCGAAACGAGTTCATCTTCGCTGTAAGCCAAAACCCCTTTCATGGAACCTTCGGCCGCCTTTTTCAAAACTTTGTTAACTTCCTCTTTTGTCGGCCTCATAAAAAGTTCCACAACAAAATCAACAACACTCCCAACAATTATTGGGACACGCATAGCAATTCCATTAAGTCTGCCTTCTAGTTCTGGAATAACTTTAGACGTAGCTGTTGTCGCGCCAGTCGTTGTCGGAATAATGTTAACTCCTCCAGCCCTTCCTCTTCTAAATTTTTTATGAGGCAAGTCAACAATTCTTTGATCTCCAGTGTAGCCGTGAACAGTGGTCATAAAACCTCGCGAAATTCCAAAGTTGTCATTCAAAACTTTTGCAATCGGCGCTAAACAATTTGTTGTGCACGAAGCAAGCGAAATAACTTTGTCATGTTTTTTTATGTTTCTGTGATTCACTCCGTAAACAACAGTTATGTCGGGGTCTTTGCTCGGCGCCGAAATTAAAACCTTTTTTGCACCAGCTTTCAAATGAAGTGATGCTTTTTCATATTCTTTAAAAACTCCTGTAGATTCAACAACATAATTGACTTTCAGTTTTTTCCAAGGAAGTTTCGCAGGATCTTTTTGATTAAAAATCAAAATCTTTTTCCCATTCACTTTTATAAATCCCTCGCCAGCTTCAACTTTTTTCTTAAAATTTCCGTAAACGCTATCGTATTTCAAAAGATAAATTAAATTATCAATATCCATTAAATCATTCACAGCGACGATGTCAATTCCTCTTTTATCCAACGCAAGTTTAAAGACAAGTCTGCCAATTCTTCCAAAACCATTTATAGCAATTTTCATTTTTCCCTCTTTTATAATTAAAAATAGATGGTGAGTTTAATAAAACTTTCTACTTGGGTTTCACTCCAAAACTTTCTCCAACAATTCAGGAAACTTTTTAGTTCCCATAGATCTTTCTGTAAAATGGCCTTTTCCTTTTAACCCAATTGGTTTAATTTCAAAAGCATTGCTGAAAATTTCCACAGATTTTTTAATACTTTCTCTCTCATCATCGCTAACAAAAATAATAATTTCTCCAATATTTTTTGCAATCTTTTTATTAATCTCAAATTTTAATAAATTGCCCAAATAGCCTCCATAATCTCCATGTGATATTGCAGGCGCAACTAAAATTAATTTCTTAATTTTTTTATTTGTTTTCCCAAGCAATCTAACCAAAAACCTCCTCCAGCACTATGGCCGATTAAAATAGAATTTTTATCAACTGGGGTTTTTTCAATTTCTTCTTTCCAATATTTATATTTAGGATTCCAGTTTTTTGGCATCAAGGGATTAAAGCACTTAATTTCTTTTTTCTTTAATTCATTTTTTAACCAAGATATCCAATGCCTCAAATTTTGTTCTTGTTCGCCTTGGGATAATTTTTCTTTATCTTTATCATTACACCCATGAACAATTATAACGTTAGAGATCATTCCAAATAAATCCCAGGCTTCCCAGGCTTAGCATTTTTACTTTTATTTGTCGGATCATATTTATTCTTATCAGCAACTGAAAAAACTTTAACCTCTTTTCCAACTCTTTTTGAAATTTCCTGCTTGTGATAAAGCCTAAGCTCTTTCGGCAACACATAAACAAAAACTTTCTCCCGTTTTTCTTTTCTGTCTTCCAAAATTTTAATAATATTCAATATATCTGAAACAATTTTATCTTTTGCAAAATCTTCTTTTTCAAACTTTTCATTAATCTTTTTTTCATCCACTTTCGGCCAATCACTCAAAGAAACAAAGTTTTTATTTCCAATTTTTTCCCAAAGCTCTTCTGAAATGTGCGGACAAAACGGATTAATCAATTTCAAAAAACTTTCCAAAACTTCTTTGCTTGTTTTTTTAGGAAGACTTTCAAAAAGCTCACGAATTTTTATTATTGCCAAATTATATTCAAAATTCTGAATGTCGTCGGTAACTTCTTTAATTGTCTTATTCAGTTTGCTTTCAGTTCTCGCGTCAGCGTTTTTTACAATTCCGGTCTTCTCAAAATAATTTACGACTTTTTTCATAAATTTAAAACTGCTTTCAATTCCTTTCTCGTCCCAGCTAAAACCAGTTTCAGGATTCGCAACAGACACAATATAGAATCGTAAAGCATCTGCCCCATATTTTTTAATTGTGTTTAAAGGTTCAACAACATTCCCTTTTGATTTTGACATCCTGTTTCCGTCCTGCCCGAGAACAACTCCTTGTGTAAAATATTTCAAAGCCGGCTCATCAAATTTTATTAATCCTAAACTTTTCAAAAACTTCGTGTAAAATCTGACATAAATCAAATGCATGGTGATGTGTTCTGGCCCTCCAATGTAATTGTCCACCGGCGCCCAATAATTTGCTTTTGCAGAATCAAAAATTTTCCTTTTATTTTTACTGTCAGTGTATCTTAAAAAATACCATGAAGAATTAACAAAAGTGTCCATTGTGTCAGTTTCCCGTCGGGCTTTTCCTTTGCACTTTGGACATTTAGCATTAACCCATTTTTCAGCGCTTTCCAACGGATTTCCCTTGCCGAATTTCGCTCTTTCAGGAAGTTTAATTGGCAGTTCTTTTCCAGGAACAGGCACAACCCCGCATCTATTGCAGTAAACAACCGGTATCGGCGTGCCCCAATATCTTTGTCTTGAAATTAACCAGTCTCTCAGCTTAAACTGAACAACTTTCTTGCCAATTTTTTCCATCCCTAAGTATTCTGCAATTTTATCGGCAGCTTTTTTACTCTTTAATCCAGTAAACCTTCCCGAGCTAACTAATTCTCCATCGCCGATGAAAGCATTTTCCTTGACATTTCCTCCAGAAACGACTTCTTTAATTTTCAATTTGTATTTTTTTGCAAATTCATAATCTCTCTGGTCATGCGCAGGTACAGCCATAACCATGCCTGAACCATAATCAGCGATGACAAAATTTCCCGCCCAAATTGGAACTTTCTCTTTCGTCAAGGGATTTATTGCGTAGCTCCCTGTAAAAACCCCTTCTTTACCAATGTTCTCAAGTTCTTTTTCAGAAACAGACTTTAATTTTTTCAAGAATTTTTCAACTTCTTTTTTTTGCGATTCAGTAACTATTTTCATAAGTTTTAAATGTTGCGCGGAAACAACCATGAATGTAACTCCATAAATTGTGTCAGGTCTCGTCGTGAAAACCGGCCATTTCTTCCCGTTAACATCAAAAAAAATTTCTGTTCCATAAGATTTTCCAATCCAATTTTTCTGCATCAACTTAGCCCTTCTTGGCCAGTCAAGTTTTTCCAAACCCTCTAGTAATTCTTCCGCATAATTTGTAATTTTAAAGAACCACTGCTCTAAATGTTTTATCTGAACATCTGTCTCAGAATGCCTCCAGCATTTCCCGTTGACAACTTGCTCGTTTGCAAGAACCGTCTGGCATTTCTCACACCAATTTACCGGAGCTTTTTTTCTGTAAGCAATTTCTTTTTCAAGCATTTTCAAAAAAATCCATTGATCCCATTTGTAAAAATCCGAGTCACTGGTTTTGATTTCTCTCGCCCAATCATAACTCCACCCCATTGCTTTTTGTTGTTTTTTAAAATTAGCAATAGATTTTTTTGTGTAAACCGAAGGATGAGTCCCTGCTTTTATCGCTGCGTTCTCAGCAGGCAAACCCAGACTATCATAGCCAATTGGATAAAGAACATTAAATCCTTGAAGTCTTTTGAACCTTGCATAAATGTCTCCCAGCGAATAAACAAAAGCATGCCCCATATGAAGTCCCTCACCAGAAGGATAAGGAAACATATCTAAACAATAAAATTTTTTCTTCTTCGAATTTTCTTTAACATTAAACGCCTTTCCCGCCTCCCATTTTTTCTGCCACTTCGCTTCTATTTTTTTGTGGTTGTATTTCATAACTCTAAAAGTCTCTCAGAACTTTTAAATATTGTCTTTAAGAAATTTTCTTCAAAGTCTTAACCCTACTCTTTCCATCAGGCATATTCAAAATCTTCTTATAACTTCTTCTTGCAATAATTACTTGAGAATCCAAAAATGGTTTAAGTTTAGATTTCCAATCTTTGTTTTTCTTGACACAATTGGCCCATCTTTCAATTTGCGCCAAATGCGTTTTATCTCTTTTCATTTAATTTAACCTTTCTTATTTTTTCCTTAAAATCATCAATATAACTTTCATCCAATTTTTCCACGTAAATTATTCTCAAATGGTTTGCATTTTCGACGTCTTTGTCGGACGTTAAATATTCTTCCTTAAGCTATTGCCTCTTCAATTTTAGGAAAATAAACTTCTAATTTTGTAAATGGAATTTTGATTTTGGAATCAAGCTGGTAATTATCTAGGCCCAAAACTTTTCTCGAGAGATTTTTTCCATTTGTAAGATCTTAAATTATAATCCCTTGGCTTAGCATTTCTCGCAATTTCTAAAGCTTTATCAGACAATCTTAATTCTGAGGGCATTTCCTCTAATCTTTTTAGACTTATTTTTATTTTGTATTTATCATTCATTAACTCAGAAGAAAAAACATCATATAACTTTTATTATACCTCTCAATAAATTTAAATATTCCTGTCTCGTTCTTAAAAAATGGAAAAATTTCAAGCGCACATCATCGGCGAAATTATTTCGAGCAATTCTAGCGAAGCTTTCTCGCTCCAAAAAAAATCAGGATTTGGTGAACCGAAAAACGACAAGATAAATTACATGGCGACAGAAGCGCTGTTTCTCATTGAAAAAAATAAAATTGAAATCGTTCAGCGAAAACCACTTTCATTTAAAGAACTACTAAACAAGTTAAAAAGAGTTGATAAAAAAATTCAATTGAAATATCCAGTTTACAAAGATTTGAGAGAACGAGGTTACATTGTTAAGACAGCTTTAAAGTTTGGAGCAGATTTCAGAGTTTATGATAAAGGTGTTCGCCCCGGAAAAGACCACGCAAAATGGGTTGTGTTCGTCGATCACGAATCCAAAAAACAATCATGGCACGAATTCTCAGCGAAAAATCGCGTCGCGCATTCAACAAAAAAGAAACTTCTGCTCGCAATCGTCGACGATGAAGAAGATGTTTCGTATTATGAAGTCGGTTGGGTGAAGCCATAAAAAACCGCACAAACCCAAAAAATCGTAAACATTATAAATAAAGTTTTGTTAGAAAATTCATGAAAAAACAAGTGATAATTATCATAGCTTTAGTAATCGCGGCTTTGGCGGTGTTAGCTCTTTCTTTTAGTTCCGAAACATCAGAAGAAAATATTCCTTGTGTAAATGACGGCGATTGCGGAACAGGATACAGTTGTGAAAACGAAAACTGCGTTCCTTTAGCTCAACCTTTTCTTGTAGACGGTTCTTGCATTGAGGAGGGAGACACTTTCAAACAATCAGAAAATTTTTCTTGTTGTGATGGTTTAGAATATACTCTAGATAAAAAATATTATCAAGGAGAAAATTGCGAACTAACTGCCCCCAATGTTGAAGGCTATGAATTAAATTATGTTTGTACAAATTGCGGCAACAGCGTTTGTGAAGAGTGGGAAAACGCGTGCAACTGTGCAGAGGATTGCAGTTAGTTAATATTTCTTGCATGTTTTATATCTTCAATGATAATTATGTTTATAAATATAAAATCTGTATATCGGTATGGATGATTCTTCCGACAAAGAAATTCCCTTAGAGGTCCTTGAAAGCATTTTTGGAGAAGAAATAGAAAGAGAAAAAAGAATAATACAGTTTGTTAAAAAAGGAGACAAAAGTTATTCTTATCAATCACAAGTAGAAGCATTGGTCGAAAGAGAGTCCGAATATTGGGATAGTTATAGAGAATCTCCAAGAGGATATGTGGATGCTATTAATTCTTTAAACATTGGAATTTCAGAGTTAAAAACTAGATTATATGAGATTCCTAACAAAGGAGTTTTGTTATATACTGAAGCCAATACTCTTGAGGGCTATATGGCAAGCGTTACTCTTTTAGGATTTGATGAAGAAACAGAATTTTACAAAAAATTAAAGCAAGATTTTTTAGACCTTTCAGAGCAAGGAGATGTTGATTCAAACTAAAAACAAACCCCAAGATTTATAAACTCAAAATTCAAACTGATTTTATGAAAAATTTAGACAGAAAAATTATAGAAGAAATTAATAATCAAGGGTGGCAAAGTGTTGATGGCAGAGATTCTGTTGCAATGGTAATTGGGGGAAGGATAGACACTAAGAGAATGATTAATGATTTAGAAGTCAATGAAAACTATGCCGATTTAGAAACTTATATCCGGAACAAAAAACAAATCAAACTTCCAAGAAGTGAAATGTTTGGAAAAATTGCAGAATGGGCTGACAGAAATGTAGGAGTTTATTGGAGATGCAATAATCATGAGGATATATACTTTGTTGACACTAATAAAGATTTAGCACATGTAAAAATTGTTCCTCAAAAAATTGATAGTTTTAAGGAATGTGTTTTAGAAAACGCATCTATTATTTCCGCAGTAGCTTATAGGGATATTGATGGGACCAAAGTTAATTCTAATTTAATGAACAAATTAACTAAAAAAGAATTATATGGATTAGGATTTTCAGAAAAAAAAAGAATTGGGATGCCTTTGGATAAAATTTATAGCGCGATAAATATGTATCAACAAGGAATCTCCTCCCGAAACGAAAAAGCGAGGCGGGCCTAATTTAATTTCTAACCGTCGACAAATCACCAAAACATTTAAATACTAAGATTTCTCAAAAATATTGATTTAAGATGAGTGCCTTAATAAAATCAAAAATCTATTTGCCTAAATTAAGGTATGAGGTATAGTGGTAGTCATCTAGTTGTAATTCTATTAACAGCCTATAGTAGGAGGTTTTGTGTTCTTATGCCTAAAGAGCACGCTGAGATATTTATCAATGATGTTCAAATCCAGTTGATCCTGCTGGCGGCTACGGCTCTCTGGTTTGCGCTTAGACATGCAAGTTTTTTGATTTCTTCGGAAGTTGAAGAGCAGACTGCTCAGTAACACGTAGTTAACCTACCCTTAGGTCAGGTATATCCACTGGGAAACTGTGGTTAACGCCTGATAAGAGATTTTCCCTGGAAAGAATGATCTCTCAAATTCGAGCCTAAGGATGGGACTGCGGCGGATTAGTTTGTTGGCGGGGTAATGGCCCACCAAGGCGATGATCCGTAAGGGTTCTTAGCGGAAGAGCCCTGAGAGGGAATCTGAGACACTATTCCCAGCCCTACGGGGTGCAGCAGTTAGGAATAATCTACAATGCGCGCAAGCGTGATAGTTTGAACCAGAGTGCTTTCCAATCGGAAAGCTTTTGCCGAATCTAAAAATTTCGGCGAATAAGGACTGGGCAAGACTAGTGCCAGCCGCCGCGGTAATACTAGCGGTCCAAGTCGTAGCCATATTTATTGGGTCTAAAACATCCGTAGCTTGCTTAATAAGTTCTTTGTGAAATCCCATGTCTCAAGCATGGGGCGAGCATAGAATACTGTTAAGCTAGAGACCGGAAGGCGTGAGAAGTACGTTCGAAGTAGTGGTAAAATACGTTAATCTCGGACGGACTCACAATAGCGAAGGCATCTCACGAGGACGGTTCTGACAGTAAGGGATGAAGGCCAGGGGCGCGAAAGGGATTAGATACCCCTGTAGTCCTGGCAGTAAACACTGCACACTAAACATTAGTACCTCTTCGAGAGGTATTGGTGCTGTAGGGAAGCCGAAGAGTGTGCTACCTGGGAAGTATAGTCGCAAGGCCGAAACTTAAAGGAATTGGCGGGGAGACATACAACGAGTGACGCGTGCGGTTCAATTAGATTCTACACCGTGAACCTCACCAGGACCGACAGCAGAATGAAGGTCAGTCTAAAGGGCTTACCTGACACGCTGAGAGGAGCTGCATGGCCGACGTCAGCCTGTGTCGTGAGATGACCTGTTAAATCAGGTAACAGGCGAGACCCCCATCTCTATTTACTATTGAACTATAGAGAGATTGCCTTGGTAACAAGGATGAAAGTGGGGGCTACGTTAGGTGAGTACAGCCCGACCGCCCTGGGCAACACGCGCGCGTCAATGGCAGATACAACGAGACGCAACACCGAAAGGTGAAGCCAATCTCTTAAAGTTTGTCTTAGTTCAGATCGAGGTTTGCAACTCAGCCTCGTGACGCTGGAATCCGTAGTAATCGTTTGTTAGCAACGAACGGTGAATACGTCACTGTCTCTTGCACTCACTGCCCGTCAAACCAACCAAGTTTATCTAGGATGAAACTTTTCGAAGGAGAATCTTGGGTAGACAAGGTAGGTTAAGTCGTCACAAGGTATCTGTAGGGGAACCTGCAGATGGATCACCTCCTAAATTATATTCTCGCGAAAGCGCAGAAGAAATTACAATGCAAAGAGATTGCCACTCATACCTTTTTATTTATAATCGTAAAATAAAAAACAAATCACCGTCGGTGATTTAAAGAGGGAATAAAATTTGGAGAATAAGAAATGGAATGCCCAAAATGTATAAATGGTGAATTAGTAAAAAAAGAAGAACCAGGAATGTTAGAGCAAATATCAGAAAGCAATGGTTTAGGTTTAACTGTAATAGGTGTTTTTGCATCTGCTGCAACAAATTTAGTTGGAAGTGATAAAGTATATTATGAATGTGATTCCTGCAATTATAGGTTAAATGAATAATCAAAACCCTTAAAAACTGAATTAAATTTAATTGGACATCACCTTGATTGATTTGCGGAAATTTTCAGAAGTTGCTTATCCGTGTCAAGAGGGAAGTTTCCAAAAGAAACCGCTAGGTGTCTTTTGAGGTTCTCTCATCTCGAACGAAGTGATGAGGGGCTGGAGTTGTGAATAACCCCCGCAGGAGGTTCTCAAGGGCCTGTTGTCCAATGGTTTAAGATACCTGATTTGCACACAACGCGAACTTGTTTCGCGAAGTCGTTTAAGACGTTGTCAAAAACTCAGGAG